>JBAUNU010000576.1:0-2354 GCA_049579405.1 Methylocella sp. | reverse complement strand
GGGAATTTCGGCATTTGGAACAACGACCATCGGCGCGATTGCGGGCTGGCACCCTTGCGGGGCCGGCCTTTCGGCGCGTGCGTTTTCGGAAATTGCAGCCGATGAGCCGGTGTGAGCAAGCAGTGGGAACCGCGCCAGGTCAAGATTAGACACGATTTTCTGGTGCGAACGAGCAGGCACATCATGAACAAAGGTAGAGATTTCCGGGGACCCAGGAAGCGCGGTTTCGATGACGATGGGCCGTCGCCCTATGATTCTCCGCGGCCGAGCCGGACCCCGCGCGCGAGCTTCGGGGCCGGAAGCGGCGGCCCCCAGGAAATGGCGCCGCCAAGCGGGCCGAGCATCGACGCGGTCGTCAAATGGTTCAAGGGCGAAAAGGGTTTCGGGTTCGTCGAGTTGAGCGATGGAACCGGCGACGCGTTCCTGCATATCGGCGCGCTTCAGGCAGCGGGATATGAGTCGGTTCCCCCAGGCGCGAAGTTGAAGGTCAATGTCAGCAATGGCATGAAAGGCGCTCAAGTCACCCGCGTCCTCGAGGTCGACACGGCTGGAGCGGCGGACAGGGTGCCAGCGTCGTCTCGCGGGTTTGGCGATTCACCCCGCCCGCAGCGCCGCGCCCCCGATCCTTCGACCGCGGTTTCGGTCACGGGAACGGTCAAATGGTTCGATGACCACAAGGGCTTTGGGTTCGTCCAATCCAATGATGGCGGCAAGGACGTTTTTGTCCATATTTCGATCCTCGGTCCGGCGGGAATCCAGAACCTTGCCGAAGGCCAGCCCGTGACGATGCAGGTCGTCGATACGCCGAAGGGCCGCGAGGCTTTGTCTATCATGCTCAATTGAACGGAAGCGCCTCATCAGCCGATCGTGAGAAGGGCGAGGAGCGCGATCCCTGCTCCCTCCCCGGTTGTTTGGCTTTATCCGATGGCGCCACCCGCAATCCCAGCCGGCTGATTTCGGCGGGGTGGGCGAGGCGATCGCGCCAAAAAATGGCGCTTGTGGCCAAATACTTGCACTGGGTCTTCCGGAGTTGGTTGATTCGCAACCCGCAGCTTCGGAGACCCTTTGACACCTTAACTCAAGCTCCTGTCTCACCAATCGAACCTAAAAGCCGAGACCGTCGGCCTCCTCCGAGGCGCATCCAAGGTATGGGTATTTTAGCCCATAGCTCGCCCGGATCTTATCGTCCAATCTCCGGTCATCCGGACTCAAATGTGCTGTGCCCGGACACCTCAGGATTTTCCGGAGACGAGCATGTCTCGTTGTTGCTCTTTCATCGCGTCGCCGGGGAGGCCGGCGGATAACTTTAAAATCCATGTTCATCATAATTTATTATGAAAATGAAAGAGTCATTTCATGAAAAGAAACATCACTTGCGCTGCAGCATAAGTGTTGCAAAATCAAGCGATCGGTGCCTATAATGCTCCGGCTAACAACATCGCAGTGAAAGGGAGGTAAAGTTCCACACGCGCCTAAATCGGGTGCTTTTCCGCTAGCTGATTGATGTTTAAAGCAACTTTCTCACTACCAAGGAATGGAACAAATGCTCGTTGCCCCTGAAATTCCTTTCGAGGTGATTGCCCAAACAGCGGCTTCTTTTCTAGACCCGTCGATCGCGATTTCAGCCATCCAGGCGGGACATAGCGGTGTCTTTGATCTTGAGTTCGCCGATCTGCGCGACGAGCGGACCGCCAAGGTGCTGCGGCGGTTTGCCACATCATGCGCCGGGCCGCTCGGCCTGAAGCTGCGCGGCGACAGCGCTCCCATCGACGAACTCCCGGCCGCCGTCCTTGATCGCCTCCGCACGGTGATCCTGACGCCTGCCGCGCCGCCAACGCTGAGCCGCAGCGTGAAGCTTTTCCGGGCACGCGGACCGGCCAGTCTGCGCCTCCTCCTCGAGGCCGTCTCGCCCGAAGAGGCGGAGCTGGCGAAAGTGGTGCATTGCGACGGCATTGTCGCCAAGGGCAACGAGTCTGGAGGCCGGGTCGGCGAAAGCACCACGTTCATACTCCTGCAGCAGTTGCGCTCCACGACCGAATTGCCGGTCTGGGCGCAGGGCGGAATTGGGCTTCACACGATCGCGGCGGCTTACGTTGCCGGCGCGGCCGGGGTAGTTGTCGATCAGCAATTGCTCCTCACACGGGAATCGCGCCTTCCCGATGCGCTTAGGAAGACAGTCGCCCGCATGGACGGCAGCGAGACTCAATGCCTCGGCGACGAACTCGGCTGCAGCTACCGGATTTTCGCCGGTCCTGCATCGGCGGCGTTTAACAACATCAACCGGACCGCGCGGCGGCTCGCGAACGAAGGCGAGCCGGCGGAAGCGGGCAAGACATGGCGCGAGAGCCTGCGCC
>JBAUNU010000575.1:0-2173 GCA_049579405.1 Methylocella sp. | reverse complement strand
GGCGAAGTGCGCGGCGCGGCGATTGGCCAGGATGAGATCGAGGCCGCGGCGCGCGGCGCGATCAAGAACATCGGCTATGAGCAGGACGGTTTCCATTGGCGAACCGCCAAAGTCGAAATCCTGCTCCATGCCCAATCCGCCGACATCGCGCAAGGCGTCGACGCCGTCGGCAACAAGGACGAGGGAGCGGGCGATCAAGGGATCATGTTCGGCTACGCCTGCCGCGAAACGCCGGAACTCATGCCGGCGCCAATTTATTACGCCCACAAAATTCTCGAGGTGCTCGCCCGCGAACGCAAGGCAGGCTCTGGCGCCGCCGCCAAGCTCGGCCCGGACGCCAAGAGCCAGCTAACCGTCAAGTACGTGCATGGCAAGCCCGTCGGCGTGACGCAGATCGTGCTTTCGACGCAGCATCTATACGAAGATCTGAGCTCGCAAGACGTGCGCGATATTGTCGAACCTTATATTAGGAAAACCTTGCCGGAAGGCTGGATCGCGCCTGACACGGTTTGGCACGTCAACCCGACCGGCAAATTCGTGATCGGCGGTCCCGACGGCGATTGCGGCCTGACCGGCCGCAAGATCATCGTCGACACCTATGGTGGGGCGGCACCGCATGGCGGCGGCGCATTTTCGGGCAAGGATCCGACGAAGGTCGATCGCTCGGCCGCCTATGCCGCGCGGTACCTGGCCAAGAACGTCGTTGCCGCGGGTCTCGCCGATCGCTGCACGCTCCAGCTTTCCTACGCGATCGGCGTCGTAGAGCCGTTGTCGCTCTAGGTCACGACCCACGGCACCGGCCGGGTCCCGGAAGAAAAGCTCGAGGCAGCCCTCTTCGAGGTCATGCGCCTTTCCCCGCGCGGCATCAGGGAACATCTTAAGCTTAACCGTCCGATTTACGCCCGGACTGCCGCCTACGGCCATTTCGGCCGCGCGCCCGACGCCGACGGCGGTTTTTCCTGGGAAAACGCCGATTTGGCGGAAAAGCTGAAGGCTCATCTCGCCTGATTTCGCCAAATTTAAGCGCCGCGCATCAAGAAAATGAGCCCCCGAAGCCAAACCGGAAAGCCGGGATCGCAGCGGCCCGGATCGGACGCCGCAACGCCGCGGAAAACCCAGGCGAATTCGCCCGGCTTGCATGGCCGGCGCCGAGGCAAGAAGCTCGGCGCTCATCATGCCTCGCTGTTGCGCACGGTTTTGCCCTGTCTGGGCTTCGATGTAGCGCGGCCCATTGCCGACCCCGCCTGCCTATTTTCCGATAGGCCCTCCGCGCTTTGGCTCGAAATTGGCTTTGGCGGCGGCGAGCATCTCGCCGCCCAGGCACATGTGCATCCCGATATCGGCTATATCGGCTGCGACGTCTTTTTGAACGGCATCGCCAAGGCCTTGGCGCTCATCGAAGCGGGCCAGTTGCGCAATGTGCGCCTCTACAATGGCGACGCCCGGGCGGTGATCGAAGCGCTGCCAGCGGGGGCCTTGGACGGCACCTATCTGCTTTATCCCGACCCTTGGCCAAAGCGGCGCCACCACAGGCGCCGGTTCCTGTCCGGCGAAACGCTTGCGGCGCTCGGCCGCGTGATGCGTCCGGGCGCGGAGCTTCGCTTCGCAACCGATATCGACGGTAATACGGGCTGGAGCTTGGCGCGTGTCTTGCGCTCGCCCGATTTTGTCTGGGCACCGGCGGGGCCCGGGGATTGGCAAATGCCCTGGGGCGGATGGACCGGCACGCGATATGAAGCAAAAGCGCTCCGCGCCGGGCGACGGCCTGCCTATCTCACATTCCTTCGCAAATAACGCTCGATCAGCTCGAACCGAACCGGATTGCGTTCCGAAGTGTCTACTTGGCGCGGTTACTCTCGAAGCGCAGCTGGAAGCTGGTTCAGTATACATAAGCTATGCATTACGCGTCGCCGTCCGGCGCTATCTCGGAGGACCCTCTCGTCGATCCGACCCGCAACCTGCTGTTGTCGGCCTCCGAGCGGAACAATTACGAAATCGTCAACATCGCAACCCCCAAGGCACCGGTGTTCTTTGAAAACCCGATTGTGTCAACGCCGGAGTAAAACCAGGCCATTGGGGCGGAGCAAAAGCAGGCCAGTTTGCCGTGGGCGTAGATCGCGATGTGCCGCGTCCGGCCCGGCGGAGATGGCCAGGATTTCGTAGCCGGGCGGAC
>JBAUNU010000574.1:0-6576 GCA_049579405.1 Methylocella sp. | reverse complement strand
GGGCTCTGGCAGTTTTTTCTGGACGGCATATAGCTGATAGCTATTTTTTGGATATTGCCGGACGACGTCAGACGGTCGATTTGGCGCAGGGAGTGTCCGTCATATTGCTGTTTTCGGCTGTCCAGTGCCAATAGTCATCTTAAAATCAGGTGATTAGAGATTATATTGTGTCCCTAATCCAAAGTTGTCCGCTATAATCCACGTCAGGTTGTAAGACCGATTGTAAGACCGATGGTCGGAATGGCTGGAAAAGAGAAGATGACGGCGCGGGCGGTGGCGGCTGCGAGGCCGGGTCGCTGCTGCGACGGGCGAGGGTTATGGCTGGTTGTCTCACCTTCTGGCGCTCGCAAGTGGGTCTTCAGGTTCACCTCTTGCGGCCGGGTCACGGAAATGGGGCTGGGCGGACGCGGAACCACTCTCGCGGAGGCTCGTAAGAAGGCTGACGAAGCCCGCAAGATCGTCGCGGAGGGGAACAACCCCATCGAGGCGAAGCGCGAAGCCCGCACGGCATCGGCGGCAAAGCCGACATTCGGCCAATGCGCGGACGCGCTTCTCCAGGCCAAGTCTTCCGAGTGGCGCAACGAGGAGCACCGCGCCCAATGGCAGATGACACTTGCCGATTATGCCAAGCCATTGCGCGCCCTGCCGGTGGACGAAGTGGACACGGCCGCCGTTTTGAGCGTGCTGCAACCGATCTGGCAGGCAATGGCCGAAACCGCTTTCAGGCTTCGCGGCCGGATTGAAACCGTCTTGGACGCGGCGCGCGCCATGGGACACATTCCCCGCAACGAAGCCAACCCGGCCCGGTGGCGCGGCCACCTCGACAAGCTCTTGCCGAAGCGCCAGAAACTCACCCGCGGCCATCATGCGGCATTGGCCTATGATGACGTGCTGGAGTTCATCGGCCGCTTGCGAGAGCGGCAAGCCATGGCCGCAATGGCCCTCGAATTTGCAATCTTGACGGCGGCGCGCTCTGGGGAGGTGCTTGGCGCACGCTGGAATGAAATCGATCTTGAGACAAAAGTGTGGACCGTTCCGGCCGCGCGGATGAAAGCCGGGCGCGGGCATCGCGTGCCGCTCCCGACAAGAGCGCTAGCGATCCTCGAAAAGCTCACCGAAGCGAAAACCAACGATTTCGTCTTTGCCGGCCAACGGCCTGGCAAGCCGCTTTCGGGCATGGCCCTGGAAATGGTGTTGCGCCGGATGAAGATCGAAGGCGCGACGGTTCACGGCTTCCGTTCCAGTTTCAGAGATTGGTGCGGCGAAGCAACGTCTTTCCCGAGCGAGATTGCGGAAGCGGCGCTGGCCCATGTCGCGGGCGATGCCACCGAACAAGCATACCGGCGCGGGGACGCTCTGGAAAAGCGCCGCGCTCTCATGGCGGCGTGGGCGAACCATTGCGAGTCAAAGCCGTGCTCGAACGTGGTTCCACTGTCGAAGCGGGGCGCATAACGGGACGCACGCGGGCTAGGCTGGCCAGCCGAAAGCGGATCGCACCATCCGTTGCCCGCGTGTCCGCAGGGTGCAACGCGAGGTGCGCGCGATGAATGATGCGGGATTTTCGTCAGACGACGAACGATGGCCTTTGACGGCCGTGCTTACTTGGATCGCGACGAGAAGTCTCAAATATACAGAAAGCTACGCATTCAAAAATCCAGTTGATGCTGATTATTTCATATCAATGGCTAGAGAGGGCTCTGGCGCTCCTTTTCAGATAGACTATGCGGCCTCCTTTCACTCACTCGACGAAAAGATTGAGACGCAAGCCATTGCGGGGCTTGGAACAAAGATTAATTGGATTGTCTCGCCAGCGCATGAACAATTGCCGATAGAGAAGTGCTCCCCGAATACTGACGGTTCTCGGGCGAGATGGACATGGAAGGGCGTCACGTTTGCGCGCGAGGATGTTCTCCGGGTCTGGAGAGATTGGGATTGCTTCGCTGCGTGGAAACAAGCGAAAGCGCACACTTGGAGACCGTCCAAAGATCTTTCCGCTGACTGGCTTATGAACCTCCCGCCTGGACAATATGTGTCCCTTTCGGACGTAATAACTTTGCTCGCCTTTGGGCCTGGCCTCATACCAATCGGCTTGAACAACATCGAAGAAAACGCAGCCCGTTTTAGGGCGGGGCTCGCGCTTATGATCGCTGCAAAAGAATCAAAAGTGACGTTGTCTGGGCGCGCGACATTTCGTCTTCCTCGATTTCCCGGCGGAATCGCGCCAGTCTCGATGCTGGCCAAAATCGAACCTAAATTCCTCGCGGATATGACCTTGGTCATCGACGGGCGGGCGACTGGTTGGGACCACCTCGATTCGCCGACGAATATCCTGAAATCGGCCAAGGAACGAACAGTGTTAGTTTTGTCGGCGTCACAGTTCATCGTGAATCGCTCGGACGATGGCTCGCTGAACTATCCGGCAAAGCGAGCGACAAAAAGCGAGGGCCAAAGTTCAAGTATGATTGGATCTCCATTGGACAAGAGGCAAATCGGCTCATGAATGAGCATGGCGACTTCGCCGCCACGAAGCGACATTGGAATGCGCAGGCGCGACTAGAAACGAAATTGCTGGAGTTTTACTCTCAGAAATTTCATGACGAGCCAGGCCCGACGGAACTACGAAATCATATTGGGAATTGGCTAAGTAACTGGCGAAAGTCAAGAAAATGATGGTCGTAATTAATTACCGACTATTCCGAACGACAAGCACGGAATCATGCACATAATGGCGGACCGTCTTCCACATTTGGGGATGGTTAAATGTCACAAATAACTTCGGTTCCAAAGCCTGACGAAAAGCGAGCCTTTCATGTGAAAGATGCGGCCTGCGTTTACGGCTGGTCGCGCTCAACACTTTACAAGATGATGAAAGCCGGAACGCTTCGCACCGTCAAGATCGGCGGCCGGCGGCTCATTCCGCGCGATGCGCTGGAAGCCCTCATATCGGAGGGCAATCAATGATCGGACGCCCTGATATGCGAAGCCCGGTCCCGCGCGTCAACGCGGAAAACCGGGCGTGGATTATTCCAACGCGCTACAATACCACAGGCCGCGTTTTTTCTACCGTAAAAAAGACCGTGGGCCGCTCGATTTCGATTCGATTAATCGAATGGCGCTTGCCGCCTTCCCAGCCGTCCTCGCGCGCATTCTTCCGCGCGGGAAAATCATTGGCCGAGAATATGTGGCGTTGAACCCAACACGGGCGGATCATCGTCCCGGCTCTTTCAAGATTCGCTTGTCCGGCTCGCGCGCGGGCTCTTGGGCAGACTTCGCGACCGGTGACCGTGGCGGTGATCCGGTTTCACTGGTCGCCTATCTCGAAGACGTGTCGCAAGGCGAAGCAGCGTGGATGCTCGCGCGAATGCTTGGACTCGAAACGGGAGGGCGGCGCAATGAATGACGCCGTCCACAAATTCGCGCCTTTGACCGATGCGGAGCGTGTGGCCGTTCCGGCTGTTGCCGAAGAGCATGACGACGGCAAGCATGTCTCGCCGATTCCGGCCGATGCGCCGGACGTACCGAAGACGCATCCTCGCTTCGGGCGGCCAACGGCAACCTCGGTCTATCGTGACGAGCAGGGCGCAACGCTCTTTCGCGTCCTTCGGTTCGATCCGCCCGGCGAGCGCAAGCAATTCCTTACCTTGTCGCTCTGGCGCGATGCGGTGGGCTTGCGTTGGCGCTGGAAGGCGTTTCCGACGCCGCGCCCTCTCTACAACCTCGACAAGCTCGCGGCCCTCCCTGACGCTCCCGTGGTCGTTTGCGAGGGAGAGAAATCGGCCGATGCGGCTGCGAGGGTCTTTCCGAACTGCGTTTGCATCACTTCGCCGGGCGGATCGCAAGCGGCAAGCAAAGCGAATTGGTCGCCACTTGAAGGGCGGCGTGTTCTGGTATGGCCGGATGCGGACGAACCGGGCTCCAGATACGCGGCCGAAGTCGCGGCGATTCTTCACCCGCTCGACTGTCAGGTTTCGATCATCGATGCCTCGGCACTGCCTTCCATCGATCCGAATGACGACCCGCGCGGGCCAGCGAAGGGCTGGGACGCGGCGGACGCGGTGGCGGAATGGCAGGACCTTGCCGCGCTGCGCCAAGCTACTGGCGGGCTCGCCAAAGCCTTCGTGCCGGGGGAGCCGGGGTTCTTTGACGCTAATATGGAGGCTCAACCGTTCTGGACAATGTCGCTGTTGCCTGCATCCGGCATCAAGCCGGAGCCGATTTCATGGCTTTGGAGAGACTGGCTCGCCCGCGGGAAAATGCACATTATCGCGGGCCAGCCAGGAACCGGGAAAACCACCCTCGCCATGAAAATGGCCGGTACAGTGTCGGCGGGGAGTCGTTGGCCGGACGGCACCGAGGCGACAAAAGGCAATGTTATAAGACAAAAGGCAATGTTATAATTTGGAGCGGCGAGGATGACCCCGCCGATACGCTCGTTCCCCGGCTCGAAGCTTCCGGCGCTGATCTCAGCCGCATCTTCTTTGCTGGCGAGATGTCTTGCGGAAAAGAGCGACGCCACTTCGATCCAGCCAAAGACATTGCGGCGCTGCAAGCCGCGATTGAAACTGCCGGGGGCGCGAGCCTTATCATCGGTGACCCCATTGTGTCCGCTACGGCTGCGGACTCCCACAAAAATTCCGAGGCGCGGCGAGGCTTGCAGCCGCTTGTTGATATGGCCGCGAAGCTCGACGCAGCGCTCCTCGGTATCACGCATTTCACGAAAGGCTCGGAAGGACGCTCGCCTATAGACAGGGTTACGGGCTCGGTTGCGTTCGGTGCGCTCGCGCGCGTCGTGATGGTCGCGGCGCGGGAGCAGGATGGCGGTGACGGCAAGCCAGGCCAGCGCGTCCTGATGAGGGCAAAGTCGAACATCGGTCCCGACGAAGGCGGTTTTGCCTATTCGCCGCAATTAGTGCCGATGCGCGAACGGCCGGACATTATTGCCTCGGTTGTTTCGTGGGGCGAGAGCGTAGATGGCAACGCTCGCGAAATTCTCGCCGAAGCCGAAGGGGTTCCGGCGCGCTTCAGGAAGCGACCGATTTTCTACTCGATCTTCTGACGGACGGTCCCAAAACCGCGAAGGAGGTTCGCGCCGGGGCGCGAGATGCCGGGCACAGCCCGCGAACCATTGACCGTGCCAAATCCAAGCTCGGAATTGCTTCGGTCAAGGATAGGCTGACAGGCGGTTGGAAGGGGTGGCGTCCCGAAGAGCGCCAAGAACGCCAAGGGTTGGCGTCCTTCGAAGATCCCCAAGTGCGCCAAGAATCCTTGCCTCAAAAACGTGGCGTCCTTGGCGTCCTTCGGGGCGAAAGCGAAGCTGTAAGCGACGGCTTAGGCGAAGCAATAAGAGACGGTTGGGATGGTAGGTTTTGACCGCCGCGAACGCCATAGCGGAAGCTGATAAATTGGTGTCTTTACTCAGAATTGACGGCGACAGGCTTGCGCTCAAAGGCGGCGCCAGGCCATCGGATGAGCTTCTCGCCAAGGCCCAAAGGAGCAAACGATCTGCTGTCACTATACTTAGACGGAAAGCTAGCGGCACGGGGGTTTTGATCGACGGCCGGCCGGGGCCCCGCAACCGGGTATGCCCGAACTCGCTCAAGGCCGCGAAATTCGAATATGAGTTAATTTGGGTGGGAATGGCGGATGATCGACGGTACCGCCCGCGCGCAGATTATTCGCCAGCTTGAATGCGGCGATCGGCTTGATTGTCACGATCGTCAGGAAGCCGATCGAGGCGTTACTCGAACCGTAGGAAGTCGCCGCCCGCCATCTTGCTCAGGAGCCGATGAATTTCTGAAGGTCGTCCCGCAGAATTGCACCGAAGTCATCTTCAGCCGACAGGACCTTAGCTTCACGGTTGTAGCCGTGCTTCGCTAAAATATCTTTGGGAAAATCCTTGGGACACATACACCAAACAAGACAAGCCCGATTCGACCGCGTACTTTACCTCGTGTAGGACCCAATGATCTTCGTGATCACTCCCGTCTTTTGGCGATCCGAAGTACAACACAATCGCTTGTGCACCATAAAAGTCATCTCGCATTTCCCTGTCCTGATTACTCTGCCGGACAGCCGCTCCCGCACCCCCGTAGAAGACAGGCACGAGACCTAAACCCCGAGCCGTACTTGCAAACACATTGCAGCGTTCAAGGTAATCCTTCGAATTGTCAGCAAAAAAATTCGGTCACCCTTTCTGATCATGAGGCGGTATCCCGGAGTATGGAGATCGATCTTGCAGATCTAACCCGTGGCGCGCTGGCGACCAATTTCGCCCATGATCCCGTGCATGTGATCAACACGCTTCTGAATCAATTCGGCCGTACCAATATCGCGGCGATGAAAGACAGGTCCTTCTACCATGCTCGCGGCATCTTCCGCGATTTTCTCGGCTTCGAACAGCGTGTTGGCGATACCTACGAAAGCGACGGCCCGCGAGCCCGTAAGATACATGTCAACGCCGGAGTAAAACCAGGCCATTGGGGCGGAGCAAAAGCAGGCCAGTTTGCCGTGGGCGTAGATCGCGATGTGCCGCGTCCGGCCCGGCGGAGATGGCCAGGATTTCGTAGCCGGGCGGAC
>JBAUNU010000573.1:0-3844 GCA_049579405.1 Methylocella sp. | reverse complement strand
GCGCGTGGCGACGGCACCGAGGGTGGCCGCGCTTGATGCAAACGGCAATCCGCAACCCTCGCGAACCTCCGTTGTCGCCAAGGCCAAGCAGACGGAAGTCGCCGACGCGCAGGGTCAGACGCCAGCGGCCGGGGCGGGACAGGCGATGCCGGGGAGTTTCTCGGTCCAGCTCGCGTCCCCGGGAACGGAGCAAGAGGCGCGTGACACAGAAGTTCGGCTCATGCAAAAGTTTGCCACCGAATTGGCGGGATTCCACACATCGATCCACAAGGCAGCGGTCAGAGGCAAGACGGTTTACCGTGTCCGGTTCGGCGATTTGGCCACACGGGATGACGCCATTGCGTTGTGCCAAAAAGTTCAAACCGGCGGCGGCCATTGCTTCGTCGCCAAGAACTGAGGGCGGGCCGGGCGCTCCAGCTTGGCAGCGCACGGTGCTGTAGTTCGAGCGTGAAGGGTTCGGCAACCCGACGGCGTGGATCGCTATCCTGTGGACGCCCGCGGCGAATCCGCGGCGGGACTTGCGACAACGGCTGGCGGGCGGCAAAGTTCGATACCGGTGCGGCAAGCCCCGGATGGGGAGCGCGAGTCGTTGGATTTGCCTTTTGCTCAAAATGCCGCGGAGGAGGCCCGGGAGGAAGGCTCCTTCGTCGTCGATGTCGAGGGTTTTGAAGGCCCGCTCGATCTATTGCTCGACCTCGCGCGCCGGCAGAAAGTGGATTTGAGCAAGATTTCCGTGCTGGCGCTCGTCGAGCAATATCTCGAATTTATCGCGGCGGCGCGCCGCCTGCGTCTCGAACTCGCGGCGGATTATCTTGTCACGGCGGCTTGGCTCGCCTATTTGAAGTCGCGCCTTTTGCTCCCGCAAGCGGCAAAGGGCGGCGAACCGGAAGGCGCAGAACTTGCCGACGCATTGCAGCTCCGGCTTCGCCGGCTCGATGCGATCCGCGCCGCTGCCGAAGCGCTTGCCAGCCGGCCGCGCCTCGGCCGCGATATGTTTTTGCGAGGCCTGCCCGAGCCGGCCCTCGCCGGCGGCTCGCCGCAATGGCGCGCAAGCCTTTACGAATTGCTGTCCGCCTATGCCCAGCGGCGCCAGAAACAGGCGCTCACGCGGGTGACCGTGAAGCAGCGGTTTGTCTGGTCGCTCGCACGCGCGCGGGGTGAGGTTGACAAGTTTGCCAGGAGCGCCTTCGATTGGACGGCGCTCGACGCTTATCTTATGGCTTTTTGCACGACGCCCGAAATGCGCCGCACGGTCTGGGCTTCCACGCTTTCCTGTTCGCTGGAAATGGCGCGGGAGGGCATGATCTCGATCCGTCAGGACGCGGCCTTCGCGCCGATTTGGATCAAGCGCAAAGCGCCGGGACCCGAGGTTTTTCCGCATGTGGTTCGAGGTTGAGCGGCTGGCGATGCGGGGGCGCCGAGGAGGATTTGGTTTTGGCGGAACTGGCGAAACTCTTTGTTCATGTTGATCCTAGCCAACGGCCGTCGCGCGACGACGGTTTGGCCGAGGCCATGCGGATCGCCGAGGCGCTGCTTTTCGCGGCGGCGGAACCGCTCGCCGAGAAGGACATCGAGAAGCGCATGCCACGCGGCGCCACGGCCGGCGCGGTCCTCGACGCTCTGAAGGCCGACTACGCCTCGCGCGGCATCAATCTCGTGCGGGCCGGCGGGAAATGGATGTTTAGGACGGCGGCCGATCTCGCTTGGCTGCTCGCCGCGGGGGAAGGCGAAGTCAAGCGGCTCTCGCGGGCAGCGCTCGAAACGCTGGCGATCGTTGCCTATCATCAGCCCGTAACGCGCGCCGAAATCGAGGATATTCGCGGCGTCGCCATCTCCAAGGGAACGCTCGATCTTCTGCTCGAAACCGGCTGGGTCCGTTTGCGCGGCCGCAGGCGCGCGCCCGGCCGTCCGATCACTTATGGGACGACGGAGGCTTTTCTCATTCACTTCGGCCTTGAGGCAATACGCGATCTTCCGGGTCTTGAGGAACTAAAGGGCGCGGGCCTCTTCGACGGCCGTTTGCCGCAGGGTTTTGGTATCCCGGAGCCTTGCGACGCCATAGGACTTGCCGGGGACGAAGATCCGCTCGAGGACGAAATGCCCTTGGAGTCCGTGGCGCCTCTGTCCGCCCTGCAAACGGTGGATTTGGAGGAATTGGAGCAAGGCGGCGGGCGATGAGCCCGCGCCCGCGTAATGCTGCCCTCAAAACGAGAAGCGGAAAGTTTGCCTTCCTCGACCGGTGTGTGGTTTCTGGCCGCCGATGGGAAGGCAAAGGACTCGTGCCCTGAAAGCCCACGTTGATATCGATTTCGCCGCGGCCAAACGGGTCGGTCGACACCAATCCGATGGCGGGCCGGCCTACGCGTTCCGGCCTGCTGCGCTACAGGATCTCCCCCTCCTGCAGCAGTGGTTGCGGACGCCCGAGGTCGTGCGATGGTGGGGCAACGCTGACGAGCAGGCCGCGCTGCTTCGGGAAGATATGGGCGAGCCGCGCATGGTCATGCGGATCGTCTCTTTTGAAGGCCGTCCTTTCGCGTATGCGCAGGACTACGCCGTCCATGTCTGGCCGCAGCCGCATTTTGCTCATCTGCCCCCAGGATCGCGAGCGATTGACTCGTTCATTGGCGAACCGGACATGATCGGCCGGGGCCACGGCTCCATTTACCTGAAGCTGCTGGCCGAACGGCTGAGGGCCGAGGGCGCGCCGGTCGTCGCCATCGATCCTGACCTGGACAACCTCCGCGCCCGTCGCGCCTATGAGAAGGCAGGCTTTCGCGGCGGCACCGCCGTCGAGAGGGGACCTGCGATCCTGATGATATTCGACGGCTAACCCGCGAAAGGTTCGCATCTTTCTGCAGCGGCTTGAGGCAGAGGCGCTCAGTAAGGTTCCGCAGACACGAGACACAGGAGCAGGCGCGGCGCCGCGCGGGGATGACTCTTTTCCGCGCCTCGAACGTCTTGAGTTCAGGAGGCCGATGAACCTCCCTGGCCCCGCTCTCGCTAAACAGTGAAACCTAAGGAGAGATTGCTTAAACCGTCAAGAACGGCGCCTCGCCTTCTTGTTTTTGTGCTTATGAAAGCCTAGGTTTTCGCTATGGCGGGCGGCGTTCGGCTCGTCGCGCGTTGGATACGGAGAGTTGCGTCATGGGCGGTCTATCGATCTGGCATTGGCTCATTGTCGGGGCCGTCATGTTGCTCGTGTTTGGCGGCAAGGGCAAGATTTCTGACATTATGGGAGATGTCGCCAAGGGCATTAAATCGTTCAAGAAAGGCTTGTCGGAGGAAGACCAAAAGCCCGAGGTGGAGCGCCCCGCCGACCCGCCGATGCGTACCATCGATCATAAAAGCGCCGACGACCCCGCCAAAATTCCGGACACCCGCAAGCTAGGTTGATCGCTCCGGCGATGGCCGGGTGACGTTCGGGCACACGGGCAGGCGCGCGGCTTATCCCGTTAGCGCCTAAGAGTTTGTTCACGATCATCGCAGGTAAACTTTGAGTGACGTTTCCTCATGTTCGATTTTGACGCCGGCAAGTTCATCATCATCGGGATCGTGGCGCTGATCGTCATTGGGCCGAAGGAACTTCCGCGCGTCATGCGGCAAGCGGGTCAAGCGGCGGCCAAGATGCGGCGCATGGCGGCCGAGTTTCGCGGCCAATTCATGGATGCGATGCGCGAAGCCGGCGTCGACGATATCAAGGCCGATGTGACAAAGCTCGCGGAAAGCGCGAAGACCGATGCCGGGATCGATCCGCTTGCCCAAATCAAGACAGAACTCACGCAGGCCCTCGACGCCGCCGGAAGGCCCGCGCCTCTTCCGGGCGCGGGCGTGCCAACGATAGTGG
>JBAUNU010000572.1:0-6474 GCA_049579405.1 Methylocella sp. | reverse complement strand
GCCATGAGTTGGGAACAATATAAGACCCTCGGCCGCTCCGCCTTAGTAATCTCAGTTGTGCTTCCATGAAAAGAAAGTACGTATTGTGTTTTTCCAAACTAAGTGAATAGCTGTTTGAAAAGTAGCTCCGCTCGGCGTTTGACAATAGTTCACGCGTAAAGATGTAAGGGGGATTTTCGATCACGGCATCGAACCCTCCGGAATTCATGATTTCAGGGAAGCCTTCTTTACCGTCCCAATCGAACACGTTGATACGCTGACGTTCGTCCTCATTGAGTAGCGGCAATTCTCCTTGACGGTAAAAATCTGAACCGATCAGCGAGTTGCCGCACTTGATGTTGTCTCCGAGGTCGGGCAGGGCGCGTTCGTGGAGGCCAAATAGCAATGGTTGAAGTGTTTGGTCGGTTTCCCCTTCCAACACTTTTAGGAGCAAGGACAGTTTTGTGACTTCAACAGCCTGCGGATCAATATCCACCCCGTAAATATTGTCTATTAGGATGCGCTTGCGTTCTGCGATGGTTAAGCGCCAGGTTGTCCCCGTCTGTATAAGGGCTTGACGCCGACCCTTCGCCCATTTGGTGGGCTCATTTCGCAGGTACCATGCGAGGTGCCAGTCGAGAAGGAATTGATAGGCGCCGATAAGGAACGAACCGGAGCCGCAGGCTGGATCAAGAACACGCAACTTTGCTACCTCGGCGGGCGTATTGTCTTCGACGAGTTCTCCAACTGTATGTCTGACAATGTAGTCTACGATATAAGTTGGCGTGTAATAGACCCCGCCCGCCTTCTTAACTTCAGGTTTATCGTCAATCACAGCCCGATGACCAGCCGTGAGGCGGATCACCTTCCCGAGAAATTGCTCATAGACCTGGCCCAAAATGTCGGCAGAAATGACACTAAATTCATAGGGGTATTGGGGTAATAGAGCCCTTCGAACACATCGCGCAGCAGCTTGCTGTCTAGATCGAGGCGGAGCGTCAGTCCATCGGGTAATTCATGTCGGATGGGTTCGTTTTTAAAGTGAAATAAGCCCGAGTTGTACCGGTCGTCGGCCTCCTTAAAGCGATCACAGAGCCGAGCATATATCTGTTCTCCTCGTGCCAATCCAAATAGTCGGCCGTAAGGCTCGATACCTCGATCCTCACAGATGCGAAGGAAGATTATACGATCGATAATTCGTTGAACTGCGAAATTGAGTTCGCGCTGCGTTAGTTTTGAGTTTCGCAGCGCCAGATTGCGCGCAAGTTCGACGCGCCAAGTTTCAATGGTAGAAAGGAAATCATCGTCGACTTCCGCCGTACCCCGTTTCGCTTTGTTCTGCTCGGCATACCTGTCAAACGAACCTTTAAGAATCGCATCCTTGGAAAAGACAGAGGCGATCCAATCCCACTTTGCCGCATAGTTTGTAAACTGCGTATAGAAGACTCGGGCCTTGCTGGCCGGGTCGTCCTTAGCTGGCTTGATTCGGCAGTCATAGACAGCGAATTCATCAAAGTTGGTGAGGATACTAAGCGGCAACTTCGCGCTCCAAGCATAGCGCCGCACTTGGAACGCGGGCTCCGGATTGTCCTTGATGGCGGCGCTCGGCTTTTTTGATTCCACGAAAAACTTACGTACGCCGCCAATACGAAAGGAGTAGTCTGGTGCCTTTACGCCGCCGCCGATCCGAACAACATCCTCATGAATTACATCGCGATATGCCTCAGCATGGCCTTGAATATTGTCCATGTCCCAGCCGAGGGCGCGGAAGAATGGATTTATGAAGTCCTGTCTAAGCTGCGCCTCCTTGTAGGATGCAGACTTGTAGTCGTCACGTTGCTCCTCGAAGCGAATGACAAGGGCGGAGACTTCCTGCGGAAAGGGGATTAGCGTCATGGGTTCGAAACTTTCTGTAACCTTTTCCTATTCTTCCCAAGATAGAATACAGGAATATATTCAACAATCGCTCCAGCAACCAGCGAATTCCGGAGGGCCGCAAAAAAACCGCGGGCAATAGCTTGCGCTCTCGGTTAGACAAGCTGTCGGGAGCCCGCACTTGAGCGGGAAGCACGATCCGCGAAAATGGAGCATTAGCCGGCGGTCGAAATCGAGCCTGAGAACCTTGCCATTCGATTCACCCACCGGGTTCGCCATAACAGCCTCATTCGATCCAGAATAACATGCTGATTATGTTAGCTGAATCGCAGCCCTTGCGCCGCATGATGACACGGCTGCAACAGCAATCTGAAGGGCCGCCGGATGTATGAGGCCCTTGAGTATTCAGCCTCGCCGATCGTACCAAAATGTTTCACGTGAAACATTTTGGTACGATTGCTAAACCCGAAATGAGCGAAAATTTGGGGCGGAAAACGCGCGCGCTGCGGAACGACTGAAATCCCGCCGAGACGGTCCGCGCTCTATTCCTTCGGCTTGGCCGCCGCCGCCATCGCGATCCGCGAGGGCCTTGTCATGGCTTCGATACGGAGCAGCTCGTTGAGCCTTGCCTCGGTCAACAAGCCTTCCTCGAGGACGACCTCCGCAATCGTGCGCCGCTCGTCGAGCGCCCGGCGGGCGATGCGTGAGCAGGTCTCGTAGCCAAGCACTGGCCCGAGCGCGGTGACAAGGCCGATCGAGTTTTCGACGAGGCCGAGGCAGCGCTCGCGATCCGCCTCGATGCCGTTGACGCAACGGCTCGTCAGCGTATCGATCGCGGCGGTCAGCATCCGCAGCGATTTCAAGATGGAAAAGCCGATCGTCGGCTCGAAGGCGTTGAGCTGGAGCTGGCCGCCCTCGGCGCACATCGTCACCGTGAGATCGTGGCCGATGACGAGATAGACGACCTGGCTCACGACCTCGGGGATGACCGGGTTGACCTTGCCCGGCATGATGGAGGAGCCAACCTGGACGGCCGGCAGGCGGATCTCGCCAAAACCCGCGCGCGGGCCGGAGGAGAGCAAGCGCAGATCGTTGCAAATCTTCGAAAGCTTTACGGCAATCCGCTTCAGCATGCCCGAGAACAAAACGAAGGCGCCCATGTCGGACGTCGCCTCGATCAAATTGACGGCCAGCACCATCGGCTCGCCCGAGACATGCGCCAGCTCCTCGACCGCGAGCGAGGCGTAACGGGGATCGGCAGTGATCCCGGTGCCGATTGCGGTCGCGCCGAGATTCACCTCCCGGAACAGAGCGGCGGCCTCCTGCAGCCGGCCGATGTCCTCCTTAACGGCGGTATGAAACGCATCGAATTCCTGGCCGAGCGTCATCGGCACCGCGTCCTGCAATTGGGTGCGGCCGGTCTTGAGCACATCGGCGAATTCGACGGCCTTGGCCTTGAAGGCATAGGCAAGTTCTCGCAGCGCCCGCGCCAGCGGCGCCGTCGCGAAGATCACGGCGAGACGCAGTGCCGTCGGATAGACATCATTGGTCGATTGGGCCATGTTGACGTCGTCGATCGGGTGCAGAAACCGGTACTTGCCCCGCCGATGGCCCAAGAATTCCAGCGCGAGGTTGGAAATGACTTCATTGGCGTTCATATTGGTCGAAGTGCCCGCCCCTCCCTGCACCACATCAACCACGAACTGATCGAGGAAGAGTCCATCCTTGGCGATGAGATCGCAGGCGCGATCGATCGCGTCGGCCTTCTCCGCCGGCAATTGCTTGAGTCGCCGGTTGGCGCGCGCCGCGGCCTGCTTGACGAGCGCCAAGGCGCGGACAAGCTCCGGGAAATGCCCGATTGGGATGCCGGTGATCGAAAAGTTTTCGACCGCGCGCAGCGTGTGGATGCCCCAATAGGCCTCCGCCGGAACCTCCCTCTCGCCGAGCAGGTCGTGCTCGCGCCTCGTCGCGACCCGATTGAGATCGATCACACGGGGCGTCGCGAGCGTGACGGCGGCAGATGTGTCTTCAGCTGGCGAAAGGCGGAGCGGTTCGAGATGTTCTTTTGTCATGAGGGGTAAACCGGTTCAAAAGGGATTAAACGGCCATGGCAACGATGGCCAAGCAATCGCTGGCGCTTGCGACCGTTGCGGCCGGGCCAGCAGGACCTACGGTCGTTGCAAATGACCACCGTTATTATATGGTGACTGGCGGCATAAATTGGTCCACCTTTTGGGTGAACTCATGATTGCGAAATTAAAATAAAATTCGGTGAACAACCGGCGGGAGCGTCGTGGTGCAAAGCTTCGGAAGATGGACGATGCTTGCAGCGGCGGCTAGCCTTCTCTCGCCGCCCGCCTACACCCAAGACATGATGCGCCATGTCGATCTTTCGAGCCCGCTGTTTTCCTCCGCCGGGATGACGAGGGCGGAGGTCGAGGCAAGCCTTAAGGCGGCGCCGGGCGGCGCCGATCTTTCCGGTAAAAGCCTCAATGGGCTCGATCTTTCCGGGCTCGATTTTTCCAACGTGAATTTCCGCGCTGCTCGGATGAATAAAACGAATTTTTCTGGCGCGAAGCTCGACGGCGCGGTGCTCGATCAGGTCTGGGCCATGGCAGCGGATTTTTCGGGCGCGAGCTTGAGGAAAGCCAACCTTTTCGCAAGCCAGATGGAGGAAGCGAAATGCGACGGCGCCGATTTTTCCGGCGCCCGCGTTGCGGCGGATTTGTCACGCGCAAGCCTGCGCAAAACCAAATTCATTGGGGCGGACCTTGCCGCCGACATGCGGAATCAGTCGATGGGCCTAATGCGCGCCGTGCTCAAATCCGCCGATCTCGCCGGAGCCGATTTCGAAAATGCCGATCTCGCCTTGACCGACCTGCAATTTGCGAAATTTCCCGGCGCGAACTTCACCGGCGCCTCGCTCGCCGAGGCCGAGGTCGGCGGCGCCGATTTTCGCGGCGCGATCTTCGGCCATACGAATCTCACCGGAACCGATGTGGCCTCGGCCCGGATCGACGCGGCGCAGGAAAAAGTTTTTTCAGGTGCCAAGAACCTGGACCGGGCTTTTAAGGAATGAGGTTACCGGCCTGCCAGAATGAGGTTACCGGCCTACCATAGGGAAAACAGGCAACTTCGGCGCGCCGTCGGTTCTATAGCTTGCGTCACCGCGCCCGCCGCGCATCTCCGCGACGGAGGCGCGGCGGCGCGGCACCGCTTGGCGCGGGATTAACTTGGCATGCGGTCAGCCGGCACGGCATGTGTCGTGGAGAGAATAGCCGCCGTTGCTCGAGGCATTCTTGAACGTCAGCGCGCCGGAGGCAGGATCCAGGTAGTAATAGCCGCCGTGCAAAGTGTCATGCCAGGAGATTTGGCTGTTGGTGATCTTGGCCGGAAACGAGTCGACGGTGCTGCGGTCGTAATCGACCTTGACGTTCCACGTCGCTCCACTTTTCGGATTGGTGCATTGGAATTGGGAGAATTGATTGTCCCGGGATTGACGACCCGGCTGAGCGCCGCCCGCGCCAATCGAGGCGGCCAGCGTCGCGGCAGCAAGCCCCAACGTCACCGCGAACCCGCCATAGGCGGCGGCACCTTTGCGGGATATGGATTCCGGCAGACTACGCATGAGCTTTCTCCCTTGAATGTTGCTCATTAACTTGAACTTTGGGGAGATATGGCGCCGCCGCTGCAAATGGTACTGGGAAGAATACGGGGAACGCCGCCTCGCCGCGAACAGCTGCTGCTTCCTTTCCCGGGTCGTGCTATTCGGCGAGCACCCTGCGCACGAGATCGATCGTGTTCTTCGCACTGAGTTTGCGCATGATGTTTTCGCGGTGAAACTCGACGGTGCGCGGGCCGATGCCAAGCGCGCGTGCAGCTTCCTTGCTGGAGGCTCCCCTCACGATTTGAGTCAGCGTCGCGCGTTCCCGTGGTGTCAACAACTCATGACCAGGAAAGGGTTTCAACATGATGTCCAGCGCGCCGCTCAGTTTCTTGATTTCCCGCTTGGCTTGCGTGAGCTCGGGAGCTTCCAGAAGCTCCCAATCGCCGTTTCGCCTCGTTATGGTACATTTGTGCGCACGTGCTACGTCCAGCATGTCCACGGCCCTGCTCGCCTGGAGCGAGTAGGTGCACAGAACGATCATTTTCTGGCCGGCGAGAAATCGATCGAGTTCATACTCGTATTCGAAGAACTCCTCCCAATGTTTCGATTCGAACCTGAAGCGATCCAGTGGGCTGTGTAATGAGCCATGAAAACCAAAAAGCCGTGCATTGCCGCTAACCCTCATCCCCTCGTAGCCCCTGGCCAAGGCGCCGTTGAGCTTCTCGCTCCAGCGGCCGGTGATTTTATTCAGTATCTCGATGCGCCCGTGTGCCAGATGCTGGTCAAAATCCGGTATTTCGCGGTGCAACAGCTTCTTTGCGTCTTCTTCCGTGATCGGGCCGGAGACCACCCACACGCAGAATTCGTTGCTTGCCAATCCGGCCGCGAAATAGGTGGCCGCCGTGTCAAGCAGGTCCGCTTTGGTCTCGAAGAAAACACAAAGATGCGCCCCCCAGGGCATGTTGCCCATGACAGGAATGCCGGTTTTGCGTAACGCTAGATCGGTGGAATGC
>JBAUNU010000571.1:0-5895 GCA_049579405.1 Methylocella sp. | reverse complement strand
CCGCGTGGCGCTCGTTGCGTGGTCTCGATGTCCCCGGGAAGATCGGCGAGGCTTTCGCCAGGAAGCCAATCGATTTTCCGGGCGATCAGCCGCTCGATCTCAAAAATGTATTTTTGATCGGCGGCGGTAACAATCGAGAGTGCAACGCCGGTTTTGCCCGCGCGTCCGGTGCGGCCGATTCGATGTACGTAATCCTCGGCATGGGTTGGAACATCGAAATTGAACACATGGCTTACATCCGGAATGTCGAGGCCCCGCGCCGCGACGTCCGAGCAGACGATTAGGTCGACGCTGCCGGTCTTGAAAGCATCTAGGGAAACCGTGCGGGCGCGCTGATCCATGTCGCCGTGCAGGACGCCGGCATTGAACCCATGTGTCTGCAAGGATTTATGGAGGATCGCCACGTCCCGCTTGCGATTGCAAAAAATGATCGCGTTCTTGAAATCGGCGGCGCCGCGGATCAAGCGGCGCAAGGTTTCGCGCTTGGCAGGGCCGCTTGCAGAAGCAACGAGGCCTTGCGATGTGGTGATTAACGTGGAGGCGGCGCGGGTCACCTCGATGCGCACCGGATTATGGAGAAAAGCCTCGGTGAGCCTTGTGATCTCCGGCGGCATGGTCGCCGAAAAGAACAGGGTCTGGCGGGTGAAGGGCACCAGCTTGCAGATCCGCTCGATGTCCGGAATGAAACCCATGTCGAGCATCCGGTCGGCTTCGTCGATGACGAGAATCTCGATTCCCGTCAGAAGCAGCTTGCCGCGCTCGGAGAAATCCAGCAGCCTGCCCGGCGTCGCGATCAGAACGTCGGCGCCCCGCATGATCTTGGTTTCCTGATCGCCGAAGGAAACGCCGCCGATCAAAAGCGCGACATTGAGCTTATGGTTGACGCCGTACCGGACGAAACTTTCCTCGACCTGCGCGGCGAGCTCGCGGGTCGGCTCTAAGATCAGCGTGCGCGGCATCCGGGCCCGGGCGCGGCCTTTTTCCAGCCGCGACAACATCGGCAGCGTAAAGGCCGCGGTCTTGCCGGTGCCTGTCTGGGCAATGCCGAGCACGTCGTGCCCGGCGAGCACATGCGGAATCGCTTCCGCTTGAATGGGAGTCGGTATGAGGTACCCAGAGGCCTCGACCGCTTGCAGAACCTTCTCGCTGAGACCGAGTTTGCTGAATGTCATTCTGTCCCCAAAAACGGGCTGTGATCGAGCCGGTACTGTCTGGATCGCCGCACTTTGGGCGGACTTGCGGCTTGGGCTGGAACCCGCGCCGGGGTCACCGCTCAAACGAACATGGCAGCGGAGACCTTGGATGCGCGGATCGCGCGGTTCTTAATAAAACAGCTGAAAAACGCAGCCAATGATTCAGGCGATGCCCTATTCCCTATCGCTTATTTCGGTTCAACGCAATGAACTTCCAAGCTTCACACGCGAGGGCGGCGGCAAAAGCAACGATTCCGCATGCGCTGAATTGCCGCGTCTCGTGCCCATTTGAATTCGATGCACGCTTGCCTTCTTCCTCGTTGTCAATTAGTGGCGAGCTTGCGGTTTTGCCCCGCCGGCGGCGCCCACAGCTTCATGACACCGAAGATGGTTCCAAGCGTCGCGAGATAGACCACAAGCTGCAGCTCGGTGGGTTTGCCGGTATAACCTAGAAGGGCGTGGAGGACGCGGCCCGCGATGCTGTTATCGGCCAGCAACGAGGACGTGTTCCAAACGACATCGGCCAGTCCGGTTGCAATATCGGCTTGTTCGAGAAAAGCAACGCTTTGCGCCGCCATGCCCGCCGCCATGAAGCCAATCAAGACGCTGGTCACCCTAAAGAGATGCCGCGGGGGGATGACCGCGAGGCCCGTATAGGTGAGGGCGCTGATCCCGGCGCCGAGCAAAAGCCCGAGCAAGCCGCCAAGCGCAAGGCTAAGCCCCGATTCGCCGCTCGAGATAACCACGCCATAGAGAAACAAAACGACTTCCGAGCCTTCGCGGAGGACCGCCACGGCGACGACTATGGCGAGCGCGGTCAGGGATCGCGAACCTCTAACGACGTCGCGCCCAAGCCGGCGCATATCCTCGGCGATCTGGCGCCCGTGCCGCGCCATCCAGATATTGTGCCAGCCAAGCATGACGACCGCGATGCCGAGAATGGCGGCGTTGAAGACTTCCTGGCCGACGCCCGCGAGCGCATTGGACAGTGCGCCCGCGAAAACCGCGACCAGCGCCGCGCCCAGAAGCCCGGCGAGAACGCCTCCCGCGACATAGAGCCCGCGCGAGGGCAAGGTCCGGGTCGAGGCGAGCACAATGCCGACGATCAATCCAGCTTCGATGACCTCGCGCAGGACGATGATAAGGGCGCCGGCCATGCGAATACCTCCATATACCCGGCCTTGGCAACGCATCGAAGCTTGGCCGATGCTTGCTGCATGGCACCGCCGGCAGTGCCGCGATGCCTTGCCGGATCGTTGAGCGCAATTGTTGAAGGCATTATACCATGATCGTTTACATATCAACGAAATTACTCATGATTGGAATTATTAAAAACTAAGATCGCGGCCCGCTTCACTTTGGCCGTTATTTCCTTTGTGCCGGCTTCGATAAATATTGCATCCGCTCGGAAGAAGATCGCGAAGCGCGGCAACAATTTAACCGCGCCGGACCGTGGACTTGTCGTAAGGGCGCAAGGTTCGATCGAGAGAGCCTTATTTCGGCGCCGCCGGAAGAACTCGGGTTAGAGAGCGCCCGATCGCAGGGAATCGTTTGATCGATACGGCGCGCAATATCCCTATGGATGGCGGGGGTGAAAAGCGGCCGCCGGCCGGTCAACTCGGCAATAGCTTTCTTGTTCGTCGCCCGGTTGCGGCCGTTATGCACCTTCCCCATTTAGAGCGGGAAACCCTCAGCTTGTGACCCATGACCATGATCGACCGGCGCTTTCCAAAAGACGAAGACCATCATTCCGAGCCAGAGATTATCCCCCCAGGCCGCGCCGGCGGCAGCGAGCCGGAGAGCACGTTCTTGGTGCGGGACGTTGAGCGCGGCAGCCACCGCATCTATGTGACCAGGATTGGACGGTTTGGCCTCCTGCCTTTCTTCTTGCTGGGGGGCCTTATTTTGATCGCGCTGCTCATATTCGTGGTGGGCGCTTTTTTAATTTTGATTCCCGTGGCGGGCGTTGTCATCGCCGCCGCGATAATCGCCGGTTTGCTGCGCGGATATGCGCGATGGCCGCGCTGATCCCTCCGCCTATGTTGGGGCCGGCTCGAGCCGCTTGATCGCGCGGATCGGCTGCGAGGTCGTGGCCAGGGTTCTGTTGCGGGCGATGCGCAGTGGCTCGCTGGCGACCAGCATGTGATGGGCGTTGGCGTGCAGAAGCGTGGTTTCGTCGCGCATGATGCCGGCGTGCCCGCGCCAAAACACGAGGTCGCCGCGCCGCAGGCCCGCAAGGTCCGTGTCGACGGCGACCGGCAATCCCAGCGCTTGTTCCTGCAAATCGCTGTCGCGCGGCGCGTCAAGCCCGGCCGCATCGAGCGAAATCTGCACGAGGCCAGAGCAGTCGATGCCAAGGCTCGTTTTGCCGCCCCAGAGATAGGGCGCATGCAATAGCCGCTCGGCCACGGCGACGAACTCTTTTTGGCGCTCGCCGCTCGGCGATAGATGACCCGAGAACACGAAAGCGGTATCGCCGATCTGGGCGAACGCGCCTTTTGTGGCACGCACGCGAACAGAGGCGCCCAGCGGCAAGGCCTTGCGCGCCGGTAGTTTCAAGTCGGGTCCCGGATAGACGAAGGTCCGGTTGACTGTTACGCGGTGGGTCGCGGTTATCTGTCCCTCCGCGAGCGCGGCCATGGACATATAGCCAACGTAACCGTCGCGCGCGAGCTGGACCCAGCCAAACCCTTCGTGATCCTCGTAAAGCATCACTTCTTCGCCAAACAGCGCCTGGGTGTCGAGGGGCGCATCGGGAGCCGGAGCGCGGCGCAGATCGGCGGAGCCGGCGCAGACATGCATCGCGCGCCCCTCGGCATAACCGGCCGCCGCGACCTTTCCACGCAAATAGGCGGCCGCGAGATCGGGCCGGGCCGGGGTCAGGCGAGGGTCGAAATGGGTCATTTCAGTGCTGGGAGTTAAGGACTGGCACATGCTTGTCTACGAATCCAAAGCCGACCGTTTTGGTCCGAAAAAAAGCAAAGTCAGCGAGTCCAGCACAAAGCTGCTGGAATGGTATCGTGGCCCGCCTGCGCAAGATTTTCGGCAACGTCTCCACGGCACGGCTGATCAAGAACACGCGCGGCAATCCGCTCTATTATGTTATTTGGGCCGGTCCGCAAAAAAGGGCCTGGCCGGTGTCGAACACAAGGGCAAAACCGCTAAAGAGTCTTTTTGTATTCGTTTCGCTAAATGGAACGGGTCTGTCACCTTTGCAATAGGCTAAGGCCACCTTTGCCGTTTGCGCGTCCCCCACCTGGCCTCGCGCATTAGCCCTGAGTCGTTCGAACTCTGATGGGTGATGACCGAAAACATGCAGGCCTTAGTTTGAAAACCGGCGCCCGCCCGGCCGCGCGGGCAAGCCCCGGATGAAAATGGTTCCTGGCCCGCAACGTGCAAGAAAGCGTCCATGAAACCCATGGAGCTTCGTTGAGCGGGGAACTGCGCATTGCCGTCATCGACAAGAATCCGTTGCGCGCGGCCGTCATCGAGGAAGGTTTGCGCGCAGCTGGACACACGAGTGTCGTGCCGATCAACGATACGGCGGATTTGCTCGAGCGCATCCGGGCGATCGATCCCGACGTCATCCTCATCGATCTCGAAAGCCCGAGCCGCGACGTTCTCGAACAAATGTTCAACGTGAGCCGTTCGGTCGCGCGGCCCGTCGCCATGTTCGTCGACCAGTCCGACGCCGCGATGATTGACGCTGCGATCGATGCCGGGGTCTCGGCCTATATCGTCGACGGCCTCCGCAAGGAGCGTGTGAAGCCGATTCTGGACATGACCATCAGCCGGTTCAATGCCTTTGCCAAGCTCAAGAAAGAACTTGAAACGGCGAAGTCGCGGCTCGATGACCGCAAGGCAATCGACCGCGCCAAGGCGCTGGTCATGCGCGCCAAGGCTATTCCGGAGGAACAGGCCTATGCCCTCATGCGCCAAGCCGCGATGAACGAAAACAAGAAGATCGCCGAGGTTGCCCGCTCCATCATCACCGCCGCGGAGCTGTTGCGATGACGAAAAGCCTGCGCATCGGATATGTCCCGCTGACCGACGCGGCACTGCTCCACGTGGCGAAAGCCCAGCATTTCGCCGCGGCGCGGGGCGTCGAGATCGAGCTCGTGGCTGACTCCTCGTGGGCCAATATCCGCGACAAGCTCGTGGCCGGCCATTTCGATGCGGCGCACATGCTGGCGCCGGCCGCCATCGCGGTCTCGCTCGGGATTGGTCAAATCAAGGCGCCGCTGGTGGCGCCGGTGGCCCTCGGGCTCAACGGCAACGCGATCACGGTGTCGCAAGCGATGGCTGAAGCCTTGCGGCAAGAGGCGCAAGGCGACGTTGCCGATCCCCGAGTGACCGCCAAGGCGCTCGCCAGGATCGTGGCAACGCGCCGCGCGGCGGGAGAAGCCCCGTTGAAATTCGGCCATGTGTTTCCCTTTTCCAGTCATCATTACCAATTGCGGCTATGGCTGCGGGCTGGCCATCTCGACCCCGACGAGGACGTCAGGCTCGTTGTCGTGCCGCCGCCGTTCATGGTCTGGACCCTGCGCAAGGGCCAGCTGGACGGGTTTTGCGTCGGTGAGCCGTGGAATTCGCTGGCCGTCGCGGCCGGCGCCGGGACCATCCTCCATCACGGCCCGGACATTGTCCGCGACTGCCCTGAAAAGGTCCTGGCGTTCCGGACCGAATGGGCGCGGTCGCATGG
>JBAUNU010000570.1:0-5313 GCA_049579405.1 Methylocella sp. | reverse complement strand
CCTTCAGGCTGGTCACGTCGATCACCGAGACGTCGTTCGAAACTCCGTTCGTCGTGTAAAGAAATTTGCCGTCAGGGGTCAACGCCAATTGCCAGACGCGCTGGCCGACGAGCAGATATTTCTCGATCTTTTTCGTCGCGGTGTCGATGACGGCGACGCGGTTTGCCGGACCAAGTGCCACGAACGCCTTCTTGCCATCCTGGGTGAACCTCATCCCGACCGGCTGAATCGCTTCCTTCGAGAGCCCCGGGACCTCGAAGACGATCTTCTGTTTGACCTTGGGATTGGCGGCGTCGATCACGCTGACCGTGCCGCCGAGTTCGGAAGAGACCCACAATTCCGAACCGTCCGGCGTGTATTGGGCGGCGCGCGGCCTGGCATCGACGAGGACGTTGGCGAAAATCTTGCGCGTTTGCGTGTCGATCAAATGCGCCATGTTCGTCGTTTCCGACGTGTTGACGAGCACTTTGCCGTCGGGGCTAAGCTCCATTCCTTCCGGTTCGACCCCGACCGGAATTTCCGCGATGGTTTTGCGTGTCGCGACGTCGATCGCGGTCACCAGATTGTCGTTCTCGTTCGAGATATAAAGCAGCTTGCCGTCGGGGCTCAGGATCAGAAGCTCGGGGTCGGGACCCGATGGCAAAGTGCGAGTGATTGAGAGTTTCTTGGTGTCCAGAATTTGGATCAAATCGTCGTCGCCGGCACAGATGAAGAGCTCGCTGCCGTCCTGACTCAAGGCGATCCCGCGTGGACGATGGCCGACCGGCACGGTCTTTGCGACCTCCATTTTGCCGGTGTCGATAATGGTGATGGAATTGCCTTTTTCATTCGAAACATAGGCGGTGAACGCCCCGGCCGGAGAGGCGATGACGAAGGCAAGCGCGTTAAGTGCGAGGACAGAACTGGCAAGAGGGTTGACCTTCGATCTCTCGCGAGGGCTTATTGCAATTTGCATTTCGTTTCCGGTTCGTCGAAGCCCAGCGTATCGAGTTCCGATGTTTGATGCAGAAAACCTTCCTGCGGCGAGACCGAAACGATCATCCGGCCATTGCCGAGCAGAATAGGCTGGCGCAACTGCTGGTTCCAATGACGCAGGGTTTGTTTTTGACCCTTGAAGGCGGCAATAGCGAAATCCGGTCCGGTGAGATAGTCGCGAAGAGTCTTGGGATCGTTCGAGCCGGTACGCGACGCCGCCTCCCCGATCATGCGCATCGCCACCCAGGAGTTGTTGTCGCGCGCGTTCATACGCCGCGAGGCGAGTTTCATGAAACGGTTTTGCAATTGAATCGCGCCCCATTGCTCATGGCTTCCGTCCCAGCTCATCGGCCTGAGCCCGGCCGAGCCCGCGACCGGACGCGGATCCCAGGTGCGGAAGGGAAGATAGCTTGCAAAGACCTCGCTTTCGTCGGCGGCGACGAGAACATCATAGGCCGGCGCGTTTTGGGTCGCCACCGGAATAAGCCTTTGCGTCTGCACGCTTCCGGAATCCGAGCGGCGGCCGCCGCCGGTATCCTCATAAGTCCGCTCCTCGACGACCTTGGCGCCGAATTTTTTCGCCGCGCGGGTCAACGCCTCGGCGTACAGTTCGTCTTCTGGATGAGAGCCCTTGATCAGGAACCAGCGTTTCCATTGCTTCCAGACGAGATATTGAGCAAGGCCATCGGCAAGCATGGAATAAGAAGGCGCAACGTGAAAGACGTTGGCGCGGCAATTTTCCTCGCGCAGCGAATCCTCCGGCGCGCCGGTGTTGAAAATGAGGACCCCCCTGTCCCTTGCCGCGTCGGCGAGCGCGAGAAGTGCCGTCGCAGGAAGATCGGCGAGCACAAAGGAAACGCCTCGCGCGATAAGGCCGTTCAGCGCGGCGGCCGGGTCGCCGTCCGGCGGCAGGGGGACGTCCTCGATCGCAAAGGTCTGACCGAGGAAACGCCCGGTTGTGTTATTGTCTTCCGCGGCGAGCGCGGCCCCGGCGATGCCATCGTCGGTGGCTGGAATATCGAGAATCGAGAGCGTCTCTCGGGTATGTGGCGCGCGAATGAAGCCTACCTTGACGTTGATGGCATCCGCCGCGACCGCTGGAACGGCGAATGCCGGAAGCGCCACGGCGAGAAGGGCGGCACGAATGCCATGCTTGAAGATCATGCAGGAATGATGGGATGAAGCGATGGTCTAATCAAGCCCTCGCTCCTCAAGACCATATCTCACGTCTTGCCCGGCGAGCGGTGTTTTTGGCAACGCAGCCAAGGCATTGACGATGGCAAACATCGCCTGCTCGCAGGGAGTTTTGGCAATGAGCACTTCATGGATGCCGTCAGCCAAAAGCGGCGCCGCGGCATCGTGCGAGATGCAGACATGGTTTATCCGGGACAAGTCCAGACCCGCAGCGCGGGCGAGGCCGAGAAAGACATCCGTACTACGCCGCGAATAGTGCAAAACCGCGCCGATTTCGCCGGTTTGGGCAAGGGCTAAGGCCGCCTCGGTCAAGGATTCGGCGGGCTGCGCCGCATAGACTTCTACCGGCTCGATGGAATGGCCTATTCCGGCAACGCTGTCCTCGAGGTCGGGTTTGCGGTCGCGTCCGGCGAGATATATGAAACGGCAGGGGGTAGCGAAGCATGCGGCGATTTCCCGCGCAAGAGCCTTGGCGTCTGGGCCAATCAGCGGCGGGCCGTCAAAACCCCGCTCGCGAGCGGCTTCCCGCGTCCGCTCGCCGACCAACAGCAAAGGCAACAGGCGGCGCGCCTCGGGAAGAGGCCAGTCCGGCGTCGCGGATAATAATTCGAAGGCGCGCGCGCTCGTCGCGATGACGCCATCGATAACGCCGGCGGGCCATATTGCTCCGGTCGGCACCATGTCGAGAACGGGAGAGAGCACCGCGCCATGCCCTTCGCACGCAAGTCGTGCTGCCGTTCGATTCGATTCGTCGAGAGCGCGCGTGAGCAAGACCAGCATGTCTCTAGCATTCCGTGACAAACAATTGAATCTGGCTTTGGTGCGATTGCGGTATACTTGAGAGGAAGGCTCGCACGCAACCGGAACGGCGGCTTGACGGGAAGGCGGCCAGAAAAAGATCGCCACGCACGAGGACCGTTCGCACGGCGACGAACGGTTGCTGCATCACCAAAAGAGCGTAGCGAGGATCGCCCGTCAAGGCAACCCTATGGCAAACCGGTCGCTTGCGCGTTGTGGTCGTTTACCTGCTTGGCGACCTCCTTGAAATATTCGGCATCGTCGCCGAGCTTCACGATTGGCAGACATTGCGGCGCGCAGGCATAGGATTGGCGACCCATCCCGCGCTGCACGAGCAAGGCATTCCTGCCGCCGACAACGCGGATCAGCGATTGCGCCAGGGGTTCTTCCGGCGGCATCGAGGGCGATGAAATTGGTTTCGCCAAAGCCCTTGCTGGTAATGATCACGGCGGCGCCTTGCTTGAGCAAGGTCAAATCGGCGATCGCGGCGTTGCCGACAGCGAGCGCCCCGGTCCCGGCGGGGACTTTGCGGATGAGGGCCTGATCGATCGCCACGACGAGGGTCTCTTCCGGGGTGCGCCTGAAAGACGTGGCTGCATCATTGACGTGGCGTCTCGCGGGCGGCCCGCGGGAAAACATGCGGATGGGCGCGCAACAATTGTAACTGTTGTCTTTGCTTTTGCTTAAGCGCGCACGTGAAAATATTGCACGCCCGCGCAGGGCCGCCCCGGATGTCGCAATGTCCTTGCCACATAGCGCTTGCAACGGGCGCAAAAGGATGAAGCTTGACCAAGGTCGCATCTTGCACCAGTGTCCTGACCTCTCAAAAACGATCGAAGACGGTGCGGACCTGGGCTAGATCTGCTTGACCGGATAGCAGCAGCTGCAGGGTGATCCGCGCCTTGCGGGCATCCAGCGCATTGGCGGGGATGAGCCCGCGTCCGATGAGATCGATCTCCCCTCCTGGGTAGGCATATGATCCGCGCAGCGTTTCGCCCGCCCCCGTGCGGCTGGCGAAAACAACCGGAATGCGTTCGGCTAGTTCCGCAAGAGCGGGCACGGCGGCGGCGGCGGCGTGGCCGGCCCCGGGAAGGCTGACCACGAGCCCATCGATTGCGCCAGCCGCCAAGGCTTCAACCGTTTGGGTCTCGAGGCCTGGCCCTGCTTCAAGGATCGGCACGACGGGCGCGCCTCCTCCATAGGTCAACCTCGGCGGGCGGCTCGCGAGCGCGAGCGCGAAGCGGACGCGCTCTTCCGCGACATAGCCGATTGGTCCGAAAGGAAGCGAGGAAAAAGCGCGCGGCCGGAAACTATGCGCCTTGCGGATAAGAGAACCTGCGTGAATTTCATCGTCGACCACCACAAGGACGCCTTTGCCACGCGAGGCCGGCGAGATCGCCACCCGGGACGCGGCGAGAAGATTGGCAGGTCCGTCGGCGCTGGGTTGATCGGGCCTGCGCATGGCCGCCGTGAAGACAATGGGCATTTCGATTTGGACAAGCAAGGAAAGCGCGAAGGCGCTTTCTTCGAGCGTGTCCGTGCCATGGGTAATCACTATGCCGGCGTCTGTCTTGGCCGCGGCCGTGGCGGCGTCAGCTATCTTTGCGATGTCGGCGAGCGTGAAATCCGCGCTGGGTTTTGCCAGCACATCAAGTGCTTCGACTTCTGCAAAGTCCGCGAGACGCGGAACGGCGCCGATAAGATTTGCGGCGCAAAGAGGCATTGCCGCGCCGCCCTGCCCGGCTTTTGCAGTCATGGCGATGGTGCCGCCCGTCGCAAGGATGATCAGGCGCGCGCGTTGCGAAGAAGCCTCAACGTCGCGATGCGGCATGATAGATTCCCTGTCGCTCATTTCGGTTCGTACAGGACCCGCGCAAACTCACAAGCCGGGGCTCATTTCCGGCGATTTGGATCATATTTCATGAAACATTTTGCTACGATTTGGGCCAAGAACCTTACAAGGCCTAAGACAGCGGCGACTCCTTCAATCTTGTAAGATCGATCGACGTCTCGCAGCAATTCGAGGAGGGTGGCGGCGCCGACTCGATGGTTTAACCCATTGCCGGAAGGCATCCCAGGTGTTTGTGGAATTACCTACTTCGCTCCGTTATTGGCTCCGTTGAAATGCCAAAGACTGAGCGCCATCCGCACAAGGTGGGAAATAGTGCGCGCCTGCATCTTTTGCATGACCGCGGCCCTGTGATGCTCGGTCGTCCTCGCGCTGATCCCTAAGCGGTAGGCAATGAGCTTGGTCGGCAGTCCGTCGATCAGCAAGGTCAGGACCTCCTGCTCGCGTTGGGTGAGCAGCGCGCACCGCGTCCTGAATTCTTGAATTTCCCCCTGAAG
>JBAUNU010000569.1:0-4198 GCA_049579405.1 Methylocella sp. | reverse complement strand
CCTCGGCGAGCTCAACGAGCGTGATCGCGTCCAGAAGTTCACTTTCAAAATGCTTGAGCGAACCAAGCCTATCCTCGAGTGCGGTGCGCTCGCGCATGATTTTTTGCGCGGCTTCCGCGTCGTTCCAAAGATTTGGGTCCGCGGCCTTGGCGTTCAGCTCGGCAAGGCGGCGGGCCGCGGCATCGACGTCAAAGATGCCTCCTCAGCAATCCCATCGATTGCTGGATCGATTGGACAAGAGCTTCGGCTTCGGCGCGCATTTGGCACTCACCTTACCGGAAAATGAGACGGGACGGAGATGCCATAAAATAGTAGGATCGGGCTTTGATGTAAACAACGTGTAACGGTGAGCCAACGCGGCATTGTCCTTGCGAAGCACTTAGCCTTAGCAGGAGCGGTGGTGCTCAACGGAGCATGTAGTCGAAGCAATCGAGGGGCAAGACGCCGGGCGGCGTTTTTCGTTGTGGCCCGGAAATCTTAACTAAAGGTGTCAACCGCATAGGAAAAGGTGTTGCCATGAACGTCGGATTCATCGGATTGCGGAACATGGGCGCCGGCATGGCGGCGAACCTCGTGAAAGCCGGCCATGATGTGACCGTGTACAACTGGACACGCACGAAGGCCGAAGCGCTCGTTGCGCAGGGAGCGAAAGCCGCCGCCAGCGTGCCGGACGCCTGCCGCGGCGATGCCGTGATTACCATGCTGGCGGAGGATGATGCTGTTGAGACGGTCGTATTCAGTGACGGTGGTATCATCGGCAGCCTGCCCGCGGGCGCGATCCATATTTCCTCTAGCACCGTCAGTGTCGCCCTGTCGGAGAGGCTTGCCGCCGCCCACGCGAAAGCCGGGCAGCGTTTCGTGGCCGCGCCGGTGATCGGCCGCCCAGACGCCGCCGCGGCGGGCCAACTCTTCGTCGTTGCCGCGGGTGCGCCCGATGCGCTCAAAGCTGCGGCATCGCTCTTCGATGCGATAGGGCAGAGAACCTTCGTCGTCTCCGCGACACCGAAGGCTGCCAATCTGGTGAAGCTCAGCGGCAATTTCCTGATCGCCTCGGTCATCGAATCGGTCGGGGAGGCCATGGCCCTGATTGGCAAAGCCGGCGGCGACCGAAGGCAATATCTCGACATCCTCACATCGACGCTATTCGATGCCCGCGTGTACAAAACCTATGGCGGGCTGATCGCCGATGGAAAATTCGAACCGGCCGGTTTTGCAGCACCGCTTGGCCACAAGGATATCCGCCTCACGCTCGAGGCAGCGGAAGATCTCCGCGTGCCCATGCCGCTTGCGAGTCTCCTGCGTGACCGGTTTTTAACGTTGCTGGCCCATGGCGGCGACAAGCTCGACTGGTCCGCAATCGGTCAGCTGGCGGCCAAGGACGCTGGCGAGGCGGGAACCTGAGAGCTACGACGCTCTCGCCGAAGAGGACGCCTATTGTCAGTTCCGGCCTCACTCATACACTCTTAAGAGAAAGAAGCGTTGGAGATATGCCGGGCAGGAGGGAATTTCCATGGACTTTCGCAAACGGATGATCGTCAAGCCGGATCAAAAGCTCCGCCTTAAAGATGTCGATCCCGCCTTCAACGGCGACCACGAAACCCATGAGTCGGCCGCACCGGAACTGGAGAGATACCGGCAAAAGCTCGGCCAACTGCAAGCCCTGTTATATGCGGAGAAAAAGCACTCCGTTCTGATTGTTCTTCAGGCCTTGGACGCCGGCGGCAAGGACGGCACGGTCAACCACGTATTCAATGCGTTCAATCCGCAAGGAGCATCGGTGGTCAGCTTCAAACAGCCGGCCCCAATCGAGCTCGATCATGATTTTCTCTGGCGGGTCCACCCGCATGCCCCGCCAAAGGGATGGGTGGCGATCTTCAACCGCTCGCACTACGAGGACGTATTGATTGCCAGGGTCCACAAACTGGTGGACAAGCCCACATGGACCGCGCGCTATGACCGGATCCGCAGCTTCGAATTGGGGCTTAGGGAGAGCGGAACCACGATTATAAAATTCTTCCTGCATATCAGCAAGGAGGAGCAGCTGGCGCGATTTGCCCGGCGGCTTGACGATCCCGCGCGCAATTGGAAAATTAGCGAATCCGATTATACCGAGCGCGCGCTTTGGGACGATTATATCGAGGCATTCGAGGATGCCCTCGCCGCGACCAGCACGCGGGAAGCGCCCTGGTATGTGATCCCGGCCAATCACAAATGGTTTCGCAATTTGGCGGTATCGCGGATCGTCGCGGATACCATGGAAGAGCTTGGCATGGCGTTTCCGGAGCCAACCGTCGATCTCGCCGAGATAAGACGAAAGTACCACGCGGCGGCGGACGAGGAGCGCAAGGACAAGCGCCGCGACGCGGCCGCGCCCGGAAAATCCGGCGGGAAGCGCGGTTAGATTCGCGGTCGCTCAATGAGGCTTACGAGGAGATGCAGATGAAGCTTGCCGATGTCGCCAAACGGGCTTTCGCGATGCCGCTGACCGACCCGGCCTACCCGCGCGGGCCATATATATTCTACAATCGCGAATTCGTGGTGATTAGCTATCGTTCCGATCCCGACGCTCTGCGCGAGGTGGTCCCGGAACCCCTCGAGGTGGCGGGCGACACCGTCAACTACGAGTTCATCCGCATGCCCGACTCCACCGGCTTTGGCGATTATACGGAAGCCGGCCAGGTCATTCCAGTGCGCTTCCGCGCGGCCGATGGGACGGTGCAAGAGGGCGGCTACCTGCACGCCATGTATCTCGACGATAATTCGCCGATCGCCGGCGGGCGCGAGATCTGGGGTTTTCCGAAAAAGCTCGCCAAACCAAAGATCCCGCATGAAAGCGAGACCCTGGTGTGCACCTTGCACTATGGCTCGGTGCTGTGCGTGTCCGCCACCATGGGCTACAAACATCGCGAGCTTGATCCGGCGCCTTTGCTAAAAAGCCTGGCAAAGCCCAGTTTCATGATCAAGATCATCCCGCATGTGGATTGCACGCCAAGGATCTGCGAGCTCGTGCGGTATTATCTGGAAGGGCTCACCTTGAAAGGCGCTGGTCCGGGCCCGCGGCCATCGAGCTGTTCGAGCATGCAATGTGCGATGTCTCCCGCCTCCCCGTGCGCGGCGTGGTTTCCGCCAGCCATTTTGTCACCGATCTGACGCTTGGCCTCGGCGAGGTGGTGCATGACTATTTGAAGGACGCCTAGGCGCGTGTCCGGTAGTGCCACGGGTTCTGCTTTGCGCCAGATCCGGACATATGCTCTATATAGCCGCCCATCACCTGCCGTACCGTGCTCGACGCCTTCGCGGAGGTCGCCAGCAGGTGAACTGCGGGAAATGACTCGTCCCACACGCCCCTCGCCGATCTGAAACAGCGCCCAGGAAAGATGCATCGGGTAGGTCCGTCAGAATCTCGAGCGGAGGAGAAGGTGATCCATGTCGCACCATTACTCCTATCCCGACTCGATGTTCCCCATGGGGACGCCCGTCATGGTGCGAAATAGACCTCAAAGTCGCTGACACCGACTCCTAGTCTTGACGCTTGGAAGTGACTGATCATTCCTGTGTTGGCGACTACGCTTAAACTGTCTTTCAATTCAAAGGAGTAACCAAATGGCTGAGTCAAAGTCCGCCGCCAATGAAGACGAAATTTCCCGCGACCGCCTCGCGGAGCTGTTGAACGAAGACCTTGCCCGCGAATATCAAGCCATCATCGCCTACGTGGTCTATTCCCAGGTACTCACCGGCGCCCAATACATGGACATCGCCGCCCAGCTCGAAATACACGCCAAACAGGAGCTCGATCATGCGCTGATCCTCTCGCGGCAGATCGACTATCTCGGCAAAATGCCGGTGGTCACTCCCAAGCCGGTACGCACATCGAAAAATCCGGAAGATATGCTCCGGTATGATCTCGATAACGAGAACGAGACCATCCGCAATTACCGCGATCGCGTCCGGCAATGTGAAGCGCTTGGAGAATACGCGATGACGGAACAGATTCGCCAAATCCTTATGCAGGAGCAGGATCATCAAATCGATTTAGCCACTGCCCTCGGCATAGAAGTTCCCGACGTTAGTTTAGGTTGGGGACTCATTCAAATCCATGCGATCATTATGGCTGCGAGGGCGAGACCAGAGAGATAGTTTTGCGCATAGCGGTCATATCGGGTTGCGATGCGTCGCCAGTTCTTGAGCTTGCAGAACA
>JBAUNU010000568.1:0-5596 GCA_049579405.1 Methylocella sp. | reverse complement strand
GTGTTGACCCAGGGACCGAGCACCGCCTTGTCGTTGCACAACAGCAGCAGGAACACCGTGGCGCTGGGCAAGAGGACGCCGGCGAGTGTCTGGACCGCATTCGTCAAGAGCCCGAGCGGTGCGCCGGGAGTCAGGACGAGTCCGGCGGCAACCACAATCAAGCCGCAATAGACAGCATAAAAACCCTTGGCGTCAGACGGCTTGCGATGCAGGGAGTGCTTTAGCGATAGCACGTCGCCGATGGCATAGGCCGTCGACAGCGACACCGCCGAGGCGCCGATGATGCTCGCGTCGATAAGGGCAATCGCGAACATGACGCCCGCTGCGCGGCCGGCATATTTGCCGATCCCGCTCGCGACGGCACCGGCGTCAGCGAAATTGCCGAATTCCGGCTCGCCGGCGAAAGCCGCGGCCGCGATGGCCATCATGGCAAAGGCGCCGACGATGACCAGCACGATGCCAAGCCAAAGGTCGGCTTTTTCCTAGCCGATGAAACGCGGGGTAATGCGCTTGTCGATGACATAACTCTGCTGGAAGAAGAGTTGCCAGGGCGCGATCGTCGTGCCAACAATGGCGATGACCAGCAGCATCACCTCGTTGAGCTTGCCGCCGTCCGGCAACCGCGGGACAATGAAGTCGCGCGCGATCTGCGCGACCGCGGATGGACCATCAGGAAGACCGGCACGAGAAGAAGGCTGCCGAAGACGAGCACCATCGAGAAGCGCTCGAAACGGCGGAAATCGCCGGTGCTCGCGGCGGCCATCACCAAAACGGCGGCGAGCACGACGCCGAGTGCCTTGGAGACGCCGAGATAATCGAGCGCCAGGGCTATGCCGATGAACTCGGTGACGATGGTCAGCGCATTGAGGAGAAAAAGATCAATGACGCTGAAGGCGCCCCAGAGCTTGCCGAAGCGTTCGAAGATGAGGCGGGCATGGCCGACGCCGGTCACCGCGCCGAGACGCAGGACCATCTCCTGGTTCACATAAAGAACGGGAACCAAGAGAAGCAGCGTCCATAACAGCGCGGTGCCATAATTCTGGCCAGCCTGGGTATAGGTCCCGAAGGCGCCGGCGTCATTGTCGCCGACCATGACGATGAGACCTGGACCGAGAATGGCGAGAAAAGTTTGGAGCCGGTGCTTCCAGCTTTCCCGGGGACCGTGGTCGCCGCGCCGGATGGTGCCGAAGGCGCCGTTAATCTGGCCGTCATGGGCTTTGTCGAGAGCGGCCGTGCGGGTGGCCGCGATGCCCGCGCTTGCATTCATGGCTCGCCTCCTGACCCGCGATCGCGGCGCGGTGAGCCATGGCGCCGTCAAACGGCGGGGACGTCCGCGCCCGCGTCTATGGCGGGATTTGTCTTGTGGCTAGGCTTATTCCGGAAACCCGCGTTCGTGTGGGCACAGCGAAAGCGGGGCAACTAGGGCCGTCGTTCAACGGATCCTCCTTGTTTCAAGCCGCAAGCCGCGGGGCGGAATAGCCGCGCGCGGCCCGCGGGAATTGGGCGAACCATCGTCGGGCGCCGATGGGCTCTTGCTCGACAGGCGCCACTGCGCGGGCATCAGCGGATGGGTCCAGCCAGAAAGCGGACAAAGCGCCGGTCATCGGGTCGATCCGCCACCTGCATTCAAGCGGCGCGTGGAAACGGGGAACGGCGCGGATATTCGCGGCGGGAAAGTACGATGCTTCGGCGCGGGCGCGGGCATGTCGGCTAGCTCGGCCGCGCGCGCCAGTACACGCGACGTCGGACATAGCGAGGAGCTTTGTGAACATGGCTCACCTCCAGCCGTCTTGCCGCGGGCGGAGGGTGAGCGGACGAGCGCGCCTCAGGCGGGCCCTGGACCTCTCACGCGAACGCCGCGTGTGCCGTCAATAAAGAACCTACTGCCCATTATCCTTAACGGGGGTTGTGCGAGCCTGGACGGAACCAGGCCGCTGAAGCTGAGATGCTCCTCGCGCCCTGACCTGTCAACCCTCAAAAAGCCCTTTTCAATCAGATGTGCTTAACGAGCTCGCGTGGAAGGACTATATCCCGGCCGACCGCCGGCCGGCCGGTTTCACCAACACGCGCCGGTCATCCAACGGTCGCACGGTGCGGCTGTCGTGCGGACGGTGCGCTGGGTGCGCGCCCGATCTCCTTCCGTGCGGGCGCTTTTTCTCGCCGGTGTGACCGCCGCGCAAACGGTTCGAAGATCGATGCCGCCGATAATGGATCCCGCGTTCCGGAACGACGCGCTCAATCTGATCATCGCGGTCTTGCTTGGCGGCGCCATCGGCTTCGAGCGGCAGTGGCGTCAGCGCCTCGCGGGATTGCGGACCAACACGCTGGTCTCGCTCGGCGCCGCGATTTTCGTCGTGTTTGAGGGTCAATTCACCGATACGAGTCCGACGCGGGTCGCCGCGCAGGTCGTCACGGGCATAGGCTTTCTTGGCGCCGGGGTGATTTGGAAGGAAGGCGTCAACGTGCGCGGCCTGAACACCGCGGCGACGCTGTGGTGTTCCTGCGCGGTCGGACTGCTCGCCGGCGCCGGCCATTGGAGCCGCGCCATCCTCGCCGCCGGGCTCGTTGCCGGCGTCAACCTCGTGCTGCGGCCGTTGGTCAGATTGATCAACCGGCAGCCGCTCGAAACCGCCGAAATCGAAACGTCCTATATCGTGACCGTCACCTGCCGGGGAACCGAGGAGGCGCAAATCCGCGCCCTTCTGGTGCAAGGTTTTGGGGTCAGCGACCTGCATCTGCGCGAACTCGAAAGCACCGACATCGAAGGCACCGACCGGGTCGCCGTGAACGCCACGCTCACCTCGGAGAAGCGGCGTGAGATCGCGCTCGAATATATCGTCGGGCGCCTGAGCCTCGAGCCAAGCGTGACCGCCGCGCGCTGGCGGACGGTGAACACGATCGTTTGATCCCCGCGGCGGGCGTGCGCATTCACAAGATCAGATCGCAACCTGCCGGCCGATTTCGACGACATCCTCGCACGGAAGCCTGAAAAAGTCGCTGACGTGCACCGCGTTTCGCGCCATCGCGGCGAAAAGAGCCTCCTCCCATCTGGCTATGCCCATCCCGTCCTCCCGGTGAACGATCGTCTCGTGGCCAACGTAATAGGTGACGTCGTCGAGATCGAGGGCGCAGCCTTGCGCCTGTGCATGCTCTAAAAGGATAGGAATGTCCGGCCTCTCCATGAATCCATAGCGCGCCGTCGCGCGCCAGAAATTCGGCGCGACCTCAATCACGGACTGGCGCTTTGACTCGTTGACCCAGGGGGTGGATTCCGTCAGGACCCTGAGAGCGAGCAGCTGCTCGTGCAAGGCACGATTGTGCTTGACGTGCCAGGCCATGACCGGCGGCGTGCCGCTCGAGGTCCATGTGAGGAAGACCGCGGCGCCCGGAACGCGCGGGATCTTCCGGGATTCGACCATGCCCATGAACTCGCCAACCGGAACGAGCCGTTCGCTCACATTCCGGGCGGCGGCGGCCGATCCACGATGCCAGATCAGCATGACCCCGTAAACGAGGCTGGCCAGAAGCAGCGGAACGTATCCGCCCTCGGCGACCTTCCTCAGATTCGCTAGAAAAAAGCCGGCGTCAATGCAGAGGAAGGCACCGGCGGCCGCCCCGCTCGTCAGCAGCCGCCAGCCCCAGATCTCGCGCATGGCGATGAACAGGAGCGCTGAGGTCATTAGCATGGTCGCCGAAACAGCGATGCCGTAGGCGGCGGCCAGATTGTCCGACTTGCCGAAGAACAGCGCCAGGCCGACGGTGGCAACCATGAGCAGCCAGTTGACGACGCCGACATAGATCTGCCCGTAGCCTTTCTCGGACGTCTGCGTGATTTGCAGACGCGGCAGCCAACCGAGCTGGATCGCCTGCCGTGTCATCGAGAACGCTCCGGTGATGATCGATTGGCTCGCGATGATCGTCGCAATTGTCGCCAGGACAACGAAAGGAATGAGCAGCGGCTCGGGACACAGCCGGTAGAAGATATTACCGGTGGCGGGCGCGCCGTCGAGGACGATGGCGCTCTGGCCGGCGTAGTTCAGGACCAGGCTCGGGAGGACGATACCCGACCAGGCAAGCCGGATCGGGCGGCGGCCGAAATGTCCCATGTCGGCATAGAGCGCCTCGGCGCCGGTGACGCAGAGGAAGACGCCGCCCAGAACAAGGAAGCTCGCGTAGCCGTTGGAAAACAGATAGTGAAGCCCAATGAGGGGGTTGACGGCGGCGAAGACCGCCGGATGCCGGACGACTCCCGAAACGCCAAGCACCGCGATTGACAAGAACCAAAGGCCCATGACTGGGCCGAAGGCCTTGCCTATTCGAGATGTGCCCAAGGGCTGGATCACGAAGAGGGCAATAAGAATAGCGACTGCCGCCGGCAGGACGTAGGATTTCAATGCAGGGGTCGCGATGTTGAGCCCTTCTAGCGCAGAGAGAACCGAGATCGCGGGAGTGATCGCGCCATCGCCGTAGATCAGCGCGGCACCGAACAGTCCGACGGCAACGATCGCCGGCCTCTGATGTTTCTTGATGCCGAGCAGCGCCATGAGGGCGAGAATGCCGCCCTCGCCGTCATTGTCGATGCTCATCGCGACAGTCACGTATTTTATGGACGTGATGATGATTAGCGTCCAGATCATCAGCGAGAGGACGCCAAGGACGGTGTCGGGCGCCGGTGTGCCGCCGGTCAGGTCGAGAACGGTCTTCAGCGTATAAAGAGGGCTCGTCCCGATGTCGCCAAAGACGATCCCGAGCGCGGATACGCCCATTGCCGCCAGACTCGAACGGCCGACAGAGGGACTGGCATCAGGCTGCGGGGTTTTGGATACGGCTTGCTGCATCGGACCAAATCCTGCAATTTCAGAAAGGCGTTTCAGGAAGGCGTTTCAGGCGCCGCTATTGAGCTGCGCGCGGTGCTGGCCAGGGCCAGGCGCCACCCATAATAGCGCCTCCGCCCGATCGTGCGCCGGGGAACCGGCCCGGCCTCTCGCGCGATGCTGACGTGGATGGCCAAGGAGGGCGGCATCGACATGCGACGGCCGGACAATCTCGTCCGCCCGGGTCGCGTCAACATGCAGGCTATTGAAAGACGAAATGAACCGCGGCTGGATCATCCTCTTGGCCGCCCTATTCATTGCACTGGGCGCACCCATGTGGGAGTCCCGGCTCGTTGTATGCTTTCTCGTCATGTTCGCAATGGAGCCGGCCGGGCAGGGGTGTGACGAGGGACCTGTAACAGACCGAGTGCCACCAATGCGCGGGAATCTTACTTCTTTAAGAGGAGAACATGTATAATCCACCTGGAGAAGCCCATCTCCAAAATCGAGGATGGAAATGCTATGCTCGGATATCCGTATCCAAGGAAAATCCATGCACATCAATTTCACGTCAACAATTCCACAAAATTGCGTCGCGCGGCTTTCAGGGCCGAATGACCTTGACCGGGCAAGGGGCTCGTTCTTGGTGCCGGAACCTTACTGGCGAAACTGGACAACAAAACCCTTTTAAGCGAGACGGATCAAGAGCGGATTTGGACGCTGCTTTCGGTCGCCTACGGCCCCATAGGCTGCCGGCCTGCGGTTTTGGGATCGCTCCGCCG
>JBAUNU010000567.1:0-1532 GCA_049579405.1 Methylocella sp. | reverse complement strand
GAGCGCACCGCACTCGAGGATAGGCTTGGTTCGCTCAAGCATTTTGAAAGTGAACTTCTGGACGCGATCACGCTCGTTGAGCTCGCCGAGGCGGAAGGCGACGAGGCTTCCGCGAAGGAAGGCCTCGTTGGCTTGTGCGCATCGTCGCTTGCTAAATGGCCAAGATCAGCCTTAGGTGAACCGCATCCGTCCACCTCCTTGACAATACCGATCCACTCGCCACACTTGCCGCCAAGATATGGATGGCAAGCTATGATTTCACCCGGCAGTGCCAGAAATCTCAGGTGGAGTATTTTACAAATGAATTAAGGTGTTCCGATGTCGATGAAGTCGAAGCAAAAAGTGGTTCTAATCACGGGCGCATCAACGGGAATTGGGCGGGCAACCGCCGAGCGCTATGACAAAAACGGCGCCCACGTCCTTTTGCTCGCCCGCAACGCAGAGCGTCTCGATGCCGTGGCGGCTTCGATCCGCAAGGCGGGCGGGACAGCAACGGCCTTCCCTGTCGACCTTGCCGACTCTGATGCCATCAAGGAATTGAGCGCCAGAATTATGCGCGAGATCGGAATACCCGATATTATCATTAACAACGCAGGTGCCGGCCGCTGGCTGCCGTTCGTCGGGACCACGCCCGAGGAGGCCAGCACCATGATCGAAGTGCCCTATCTTGCCGCCTTCGGTATCACGCGCGCGTTTCTACCCGAGATGATTGCGCGCAGAAGCGGGGGCGTGGTCTTTATCACCTCGCCCGCATCCTATCTCGCCTGGCCCAATGCGTCCGCTTATACCGCCTCCCGCCGCGCACTGGCAGGCCTTGCCGAGACGCTACAAAGCGAACTCAAGGGCAAAGGCATATCCGTAACCCTTGTCGTGCTCGGCGCCGTGGACAGTCCTTACTGGGAGCACAACCCCGGCAGCCGCGAGAACCTGCCTCCTACCAATCCAACTCTCGTGCCCATGCTGACCCTGGAACAGGCAGCCCAGGCCATCGTCGACGGCAGTGAGCAGAAAAGGTCCTTCGTGGTGAAGCCAGCGATCTACCGCGCCATGTTTGTGCTCAATGCGTTGTTCCCGCGCCTGGTCGCGCGCCAGCTCCGCAGGCCCTCTGCGGGATGATCAGAACATCACAATGATCGTCAGCACTGCCGGCATACGCTTGGGCGTCGTTTACAATCTGATCTAATCTGATTAGCTTGCGCCGTGTGGCGGGAAGCTCCATCTTTCGGTTGATCGAAACGTCCATCTTTAATTTTCCAGCGAAGCGAGTCCAAAATGCGCGCCGAAGCCGAAGCGCTTGTCCAATCAATCCAGCAATCGATGGGATTGCTGAGGAGGCATCTTTGACGTCGATGCCGCGGCCCGCCGCCTTGCCGAGCTGAACGCCAAGGCCGCGGACCCAAATCTCTGGAACGACGCGGAAGCCGCGCAAAAAATCATGCGCGAGCGCACCGCACTCGAGGATAGGCTTGGTTCGCTCAAGCATTTTGAAAGTGAACTTCTGGACGCGATCACGCTCGTTGAGCTCGCCGAGG
>JBAUNU010000566.1:0-3552 GCA_049579405.1 Methylocella sp. | reverse complement strand
CGCCACAGGCGATATACCCTGCTTGGCCATACAAGCGACCGGTGAAAAACGTCGCTGCGCCAAACAGAATGATCATCGCGATCAGAACCACCATGGTGCCGCCGCCACCTTCAATTCGATCGATAGTGCCGACCCCTATAGGTTGCACAATAGCCATCGTCCATCTCCCTTTTAACTCGATTCGATGCCCGGCCGACCCGCGCCACGAGCCAAATCTTTCCGCGTACGAACCGACGCAGTTAGAAGCCGGCCGGCCCCACAGGGCTCAAAGCTCGTGGCGTGCCCCTTCATTTGTCGAGGCTCCCGCTAGCTTACCATCTAAGAATCGTTCCGGAAAGCGGTTTCCGCTTCTCGTGAAAAAATGATGAGATCCCGCATTCCAAGGCGGTGGTGATGCACACCCTTGCTTGCAAACTTTCTAATCAAACAGATGACATAACGCAACCGCGGCGATAACTTGCCCAAATGCAGCTTGGCGTCCTGCACCAAATTGCGCCGGGCGATTTGTCCGCGAGCCGGCCGCAAAGGGGGCGAGTTTCCGCATTTCCTCGCCACAAATAGCCGAGGCCAAGGAAATGCCCGCGTCTTAATGCAGTGGCGTCCTGGCGAGGCCCAGATGTTCACGCGAAGGATTTCGAGCGGTTCATTGTCGAAGCGCACTTCCAGCAACGCCCCAGCTATATGGGGCCTTGCCGTCACGCGGAACGGTACCGGCTGGCCGGCCGGTACGCGGGCTGGCAAGGGACCAGGACATGGGCGGTTACTCCATCGGAATCGTCTGGATGCCCTCGCGCCGATGGAGTGATATTCCTGCGCCCGCAACCGGTCGCATGCTTCTGACGCTGGCATCAGTCCAATTGAAACGTGCCCACCATCTTTCCCTCGATTGTTGCTATCATCCGCGGAGCCTACTCAACATTGGCCTATCGAGGATTCGCATTGAAAACCTGTTTCGCTCTCCTCTTCGCGGCCTTTGCTCTGATAACACCCCCCGCGCTTGCCCTCGACAAGGTCACTTTCGCGACGAACTGGCTTGCGGAAGCCGAGCATGGCGGATTCTATCAGGCGAAGGCCGACGGAACCTATGAAAAATACGGGCTCGACGTGACGATCCTGCAAGGCGGGCCCAACGCCAACAACAGGCTCTTGCTCGCCGCGGGAAAAATCGAATTCGATCTCGGCGCCAATCTCATTCAAGCCTTTGACGCGGTGGCGCAACATATTCCCATCGTCGCCGTGGCCGCGCTGTTTCAAAAGGACCCTTTCATTTTGATGTCGCACCCAGGGGTTGGCCTCGACCGGCTCGAGGATCTGCCAAAGGCTACCGCCTTCATCGGCAAGGACGGTTTTGTCTCGGTCTACCAATGGCTGAAGGAGGCCTATGGTTTCCGGGACGAAAACGTCAAACCCTATAATTTCAATTCGGCGTCGTTCATCGCCAATAAACATTCGATCGAAGAGGGCTATGCGACGTCGGAACCCTTCGAGGTCGAGCGGCAAGGCAAGTTCAAGCCGAATGTATTTCTGATCGCCGACTACGGCTACGATTCCTATTCGACGACGATTGAAACCAACCGCGGCCTGATCGCCAAGAATCCGGACCTCGTCCAGCGTTTCGTCGATGCCTCGATCATTGGCTGGTACAATTATATTTATGGCGACAGCCGCGCGGCCAACGCCCTCATCAAACGCGACAATCCCGACATCGGCAATGATCAGCTTGCCTATTCGGCTGCCAAATTGAAGGAATACGGTATTGTCGATTCGGGCGATTCCTTGACGCTCGGCATCGGCGCCATGCGAGACGCAAGGGTCAAGAGCTTTTTTGCCAAGATGGTGGAAGCGGGGCTTTTCAAGCCGGACCTCGATTATAAGCGCGCCTACACCTTGCAATTCGTCGACAAAGGCGTTGGGATCGAGTTGCGGCCGCGCCAATGATGCGGCGGGGTTTTGCCAAGCTCCTTCCATGCCCCCGATGACAAAACCTCTCGTCTCCTTCCGAAATGCCGGCAAGATCTACAACAACGGGACGGTCGCGCTCGCTGGCCTCGGCCTCGACGTGCGGGGGAGCGAGCTTTTGACCCTGCTTGGCCCTTCCGGCTGCGGCAAATCGACGATCTTGCGGCTCATCGCCGGTCTCGACAACGTCTCTTCCGGCACGCTTACGCGGGATTTCGAGCCGGACCACGCGAGCATCGGATTTGTGTTCCAGGACTCGACCTTGATGCCCTGGGCGAGCGTCTTCGACAATGTATTCTTGCCGCTGCGATTGCGGGGGCGCGCGCGGAACGAAGCAAACCCCGCGGTTAACGAGGCCTTGGCACTCGTTGGGCTTGCCTCTTCCGGCAGGGCTTTTCCGCGCGAGCTTTCCGGCGGCATGCGCATGCGTGCCTCCATCGCGCGCGCGCTCGTCCTGCGCCCTTTGGTTCTATTGATGGACGAGCCTTTCGCGGCGCTCGACGAGATCACGCGATTCAAGCTCAACGATGATTTATTGGACTTGCAGCGCGAGCTCGGGACGACAATCGTCTTCGTTACGCATTCGGTTTTCGAGAGCGTCTATCTTTCGACCCGGATCGCGGTGATGGCCGCGCGGCCGGGCCGCGTCGCCGACGAGATTGCAATCGACGCCCCCTCGCCGCGCGGCAGGGACTTCCGGATGAGTTCTGTCTATGCGCATTATTGCGCGGAAGTCTCGCGGGCGCTGCAAGGCGCGATGGAAGAGCATCCAGCATGAAATCCTTTGCCGTGATCCCGACGCGATGGGCGGCTCGCAACGCGCCCCCGGTCTTGGTCTTCGCGGGCGTGCTCGCGGCCTGGGAGGCCTATGTGCGGACGATGAACGTGCCACCTTACATCCTGCCTGCTCCGTCACTCGTGCTCGAGACGCTTTTCACCGACCGGGCCACGCTGTTTCCCGCCCTGCTCGTGACCGTGAAAACCACATTTGGCGCGCTCGCGGCGGCCGTCGCTGGCGGGGTTGGCCTCGCGATATTATTTACCCAATGGAAATGGGTGGAGCGCTCGTTCCTGCCGTTTGCGATCGTGCTGCAGGTGACCCCGATTGTTGCCATCGCGCCCTTGCTTCTGATCTATCTCGAAGCGCCGGCGGCGGTGCTCGTCTGCGCCTTTCTCGTCGCCTTTTTTCCCATTTTGTCGAATACCGCTCTCGGGCTCGCCTCGGCGGACCGCAATCTCGCCGATCTCTTCAAGCTCTATCGCGCGACGCGCTGGCAAACATTGCTGCATCTGCGGCTGCCCGCCGCCTTGCCGTACTTTCTCGGGGGCTTAAGGATCGGCGGCGGCCTGGCGCTTATCGGCGCGATCGTCGCTGAGCTCGCGGCGGGCAACGCGGGCAAGGGGGCTGGCCTCGCGTTCCGAATCTCGGAAGCAGGCTATCGTTTGAACATCCCGCGCATGTTCGCGGCGCTCGCCTTGATCTCGGCGACCGGCATCGCGATCTTCGCGGCGCTTTCCGCCTTGTCGTCTTATCTCCTCGGCCGCTGGCACGAAAGCGCGGCCGAAAGGTGAGGTTTTCGGGTCGCGTCTCAG
>JBAUNU010000565.1:0-2182 GCA_049579405.1 Methylocella sp. | reverse complement strand
GTTCTGATTGGGTAGGGTGAATTTCAGCGGACTCGATCTTCACTGAAGTAAAGGTATGCGAGGCCGCGCCGCCTCCGTTTGGCGGAATGAATCGCTGTGCCGGCAGGCCCAAGAAATTTTGGTCTTGCCGGCACGGCGTTTATTGCGTTATTGGGACTGGAATTGGAGCGGCAAGGTGAAACGGACCTATCAACCAAGCAAGGTTGTGCGCAAGCGCCGGCATGGGTTTCGTGCCCGGATGGCGACGGTGGGCGGCCGCAAGGTTATCGCGGCGCGGCGCGCGCGCGGCCGCAAGCGGCTTTCCGCGTGAAATCCTTCGACGATAAGCTCTAGGACCTTTCGATGTTTCCATGAAATACAGGAAATCTCCAGGGTCTGGATCCAGCGGTTTCCCGGCGGTATCCACTTCGCTTCACAATTCCCTACTAACGCGGGGATCGCGGCGTGCCGGCGGGACGGGCCGGTCACGCAAATCGGCCGTCTGGCCAGCCAGCGTTCGCCACGTGGCGTAAAAAAGACTTGGCGGGAAAAAATTTGGCGGTCTTTATCCTCTGCTGGGAATTAACTTCATGCGAAAGCCTCGCGCCGGGCGTGGCGCCCAAGCCGCGACCGCATTTTCGTCCCGGTTGCTGGCAAAGCCCTTGGACCAACCGCATGGAAACGCCCTGGCGGCGCCGGAACGGCTGCGGCGAAGGGCTGACTTCCTGCGCGCGGCGAAGGGAATGCGGTTTTTCGCGCGAGGCCTGACATTGCAAGCGGCGCCGCGCCCCATCCCGCCCGAAACGATAGAGGCGCGCGCGCCAGGAGATCCAGCCGCTGGCGCCGGGATCCGGACGGAGGCCCCGCCACGATTCGGCTTTACGGTAACCAAACTATCCGGCTGCGCGGTCCAGCGCAACCGGATCCGCCGCCGTCTCAAGGAAGCGCTGCGGCTTCTCAACCCTCTTCCGGCGCGGCCAGGCCATGATTATGTAATCCTCGCGCGGCCCGAGGCGCTCGGCATGCCGTTCATGGCCTTGCAGGGGGAGCTTATCCGGGCGCTCGGTAAGATCGATATCCGGAAAAACCGACCGCCCATCCGCCAGGTTAATGACCGCGAGGGCCGCGCCGTCGACGCGGACGAGGCGCGGCGACAGAGTTCAAAAGGCAGGAAACCCGAGGGATGACCCAGGAAACCAGAAATATCATGCTAGCGACGTGCCTGTCGCTGCTCGTGGTTCTTGGGTGGGACGCGTTTTATGCCCGGCCACATCTCAACAAAGAGCGGCAGACCCAAGCTGAAATGCACGCGCGCGCAGTCCCTGGCGCGCAGCCGGGGCCGCGAGCGGGCAATTCCCAAGCCCCGCGTTCGCAAGCATCGAATTCGACCGTACCGGGGCCGGCGGAGCCATCGCCGCCGCAAAGGAGCCGTGCCGATGCCATGGCCGAAAGCCCCAGGGTCAAACTCGACGCGCCCGAGATCTACGGATCGATCGCGCTCAAGGGCGGGCGCATCGACGACGTGTCGTTTAAGGCCTACCGGGAGACGGTTGATCCCGCCAGTCCGAACATCGTTTTGCTCTCGCCCGCGGGTTCGCCGTCGCCATATTACGCCGAGGCGGGCTTCATCGCCGATCCCGGCGCGAATCTTGTCCTGCCCGGGCCCGGTACCTTGTGGCAAGCCGATCGCGATACGCTCACTGAATCCTCACCCGTGACACTCACCTACGACAATGGCCAGGGCCTCGTGTTTCGCCGCAAGATCGCGGTGGATGACCGCTACATGTTTACGTTGACCGACAGCGTCGAGAACAAGTCCACCCAGGCGGTCACGCTTCACCCCTACGCATTCGTCAAGCGCCACGGCAGGCCCGTGAGCACTGGCATTTACAGAGTGCACGAAGGGTTCGTCGGGGTCATTGGCGAGTCCGGCGTGCAGGAGATCAGGTACGACAAGATCGAAAAGGAAGATCATGCAACCAAGAGCTTCGCGGGTACCGGCGGCTGGCTAGGCCTCACCGACAAATATTGGGCCGCGACGGTCATTCCGGACCAGGGCACGGCTGTCGAAGCAAGCTATTCCGGATCCGGAGGCGCTCCCGTGATTTATCAGGCTGGTTTTGCCGGACAGGAAGGACGGACGGTTGCGCCGGGCGCTTCGAGCGAATTCACGTCCAGGCTTTTCGCGGGTGCCAAGGAGACC
>JBAUNU010000564.1:0-6611 GCA_049579405.1 Methylocella sp. | reverse complement strand
GTGTAGCCGCGGCCGCTCTCGCGTAGAAACGCCGCAACCCCGCCCATCGAATCGAGTCCATAAACGGAGCCGCCCGAAAGGACCAGGGCATCGACCCGCTCGATGGTCATCGAAGGTTCGAGCAAAGCCGCATCGCGCAAACCCGGCGCGCCGCCGTGAACGGCGATTGAGGCGATGGCGGGAGCTTCGAAAATCAGCGCGGTGACGCCGGAACCGAGTCTTTCGTCATGCGCATGGCCGACGCGAAGGCCGGGGACGCCGGTAATGAGATTGTTCAATCTTGCCGCACCCCAACGAAACAGAATTGGCTTCGACGATCGGAACTTCGCCCGGCAAGGTCGACGCCTCGCCTTGATCCTTGCCCTACGACGCGCCGTAGCGGTTGACCACCTCATGCGCGATCCCGGCACCCTCCGCGAGAAACCGGGTGATGATGGCCTGCGCGTTTGGGGTGCAAAGATGGTAGGTCCTTTCGTAATCGTGAAAGCCCCGGTTGTAGCTGCCGGCGAGCCGCGCCTTCCGCGCCACGGTCTTGGCGTCGGCTTCAAGAAGCGCCTGCATCTTGGCGCGCCAGTCGCCGGGAGGGTTCGAGGAGCAGAGTGTGTCGAGATAGGTCAAGGCGCCGAGGATTTCGGCTAGCCTCAGAATCTCGGGATCGTAAGGCGGCGGCGGCTCCGCTTCCGGCGCCGGAGTTGCCTTCGCATCGGGCGCGGGCTTGGCCGCTGCTTTCTTCGGCTTGGGCTTATGGTGCTTGGCCTTGGCGGCTTGCGAATTGTTGCCGCCGGGCTGGGGCGGCTTGGCTCCGGCGGGCGGCGGCGTTGCCGCTGGCGGGCCACCGAAAAGAAAGTCAAATGGGCCAGCGGCCGAAGTAGTCGAAATCGCCATGCAAATTGCCGCCGCCGCAACCGCACGCCGCGCGCGGTCCGGAATATTTCGAGCGCCCGCGAACGCCAAGTCTCCGTTCATCGTTGGTTTCTCAAAATTGGCCCACCCGAACGCGCGTCAGTGCTCTTTGCGCCGCTTCGATCACGCCAACGAGTTGCGGCGTGCAATCGAGCCCGGCGAGGCGAGAGGGCTCAACCCAGACGGCTTCACCCGCCTCCGGTCCAGGTTTGGCTTCCCCCGCGATCCACTCGCCGGCAAAGGAGGCGATCACGTAATGATGGCGGATTTTGCCGGAACTGTCGCGATCGATCGATTCCACGTGGCGATTGAACGCGACGATGCGGGCGTCGACGTTAACTTCCTCGCGCAATTCGCGCAGCGCCGCCGCCGCCAAGGTCTCACCAGCCTCAACCAGTCCTCCGGGCAACGAAAAAGCACCCGCAAAAGGCGGCTTGGTGCGCCTGGCGAGAAGAACCCGCCCCGCCCGAAAGACGGCAACGCTCACGCCAAGATATGGACGCCGCGGATAAGGCCGCGCCCCGCCCGGCGCGGCGAAAGAACCGGTTGGGCTCATGGATAGAGGCACTCCTTGCGCCACGCATCCTGCTCCGTTGGCCGCCGGAAAACGATACGATCGTGCATACGGAAGGCCCCCTCCAACCAAAATTCGAGATAAATAGGGGAAATCCTATAGCCGAGCCAATAGGGCGGCCGGGGAACTTCACCAAAGGCAAATTTCACGGCGTATTTGGCGGCCGCGGCAGCCAGCGCGAAACGGCTCTCGAGCGGCCGCGATTGCTGGCTTGCCCAAGCGCCGATCCGGCTCTGCAAAGGACGGCTGGCGAAATAGGCATCGGCCTCGGCATCGGTGACGAGCGTGACCGGCCCGCGAAAACGAACCTGCCGCCGCAGCGATTTCCAGTGCAAGACCGCCGCTGCCCGCATGTTCGCGCGAAGCTCCTGGCCCTTGGCACTCTCGGAATTGCTGTAAAAGACAAATCCTGACGATTCGACTGCCTTGAGCAGGACCATGCGTACATTCGGGAGGCCATCGGCATCGGCGGTCGCGAGGGCCATTGCGTTGGGATCGCCGGGCTCGCTTTTTTTCGCCGCTGCGAACCAGTCCCCAAACAGAGCGAAAGGCTCGGACGCCTCGGTGAAGTCACGAGTCGTTAACCCCTTCAACGGTAAACCTCCAAAAGACTCAATTTTAACGCGCAGCCAAGGCGTGACAGCGGGCGAGGATGCTTTTCGCCGCCATGGCCTATATTCGTTTGGCGCGAGGCCTTGTAGCATGGCGTCCGGATCACGCGCGATTATTCGTTTCCCGTATTGCTGGCCCTTTGGGCGGATACCGCTCGCGCGGGCGGCGAAAGCGTGCATCCTTGGCGGCTTGCCGGCGATCCTTACCGGATGTTCCGTGGCGTTTCCGATCTCGCCCTTGATGTCGCTGGACGCCAAGGAAGATACGGCCGGAGCGGTCCCGAAGCCGCCGCTCGCCGGTCTCCTCGATGCCGAGGACTGGCGCCGCGCCAAGGCGGCGCTTTCGACCGCCCTCGATCCGCAAGGCAATGGTTCGCTGGTTGGCTGGGATAATCCGGACTCGGGCAATAAGGGTTCATTCACTCCGGTTGGCAAACCCTTCCCCTTGGCGGCCGGGATTTGCCGTGTCTTTCTCGCCGAGGTCGATTGCAAGGGCGACGAACACGGCATGCAAGGAACCGCTTGCTCGGACAAGCGGGGCGAGTGGACGATCGCCGAGGCGAAACTCTGGAAAAAGACCTAAATAACGGATTAGCTTTGCGGCGGCGAAGGGTTTCAGTCCATAATGCCTTGCGGCCGGTGTGCCGCGGCCCCAATTTTACCGGAGACATGTGCGCTTGCGGACGGGCGGGCGCGTAAATGGGCTAATCTATGCGTGATCCGTATTCGGTTTTGGGAGTTGAGAAATCCGCCGGCATGGCCGAGATCAAAAAGGTCTACCGCAAGCTCGCCAAGAAATTTCATCCCGATCAAAGCAAGGAGCCGAAGGCGAAGGAGAGATTCGCCGAGGTGAGCGCGGCCTATGAGATTTTGGGCGACGAGAAAAAGCGTGCCGCGTTCGACCGGGGCGAGATCGACGCAGACGGCAAGCCGCGGTTCCATGGGTTCGAAGGATTCGGCACGGAAGGCGCGGGCTTCGGGCGGCGTTCGCAAGCGGGCGGCGGTCCGGGTTTCCAGCATTTTGAATTCAATTTTGGCGGCGGCCCTCCCGGCGCGGAGGGACTGAATGCGAGCGATATTTTCGCCGACCTTTTTGGCGCCGGGACGGCAAGTAGCCGCAGGCGCAGATCGGGTGGCCAAGGCGCGCCGCCGCCGCGCGGCGAGGATGTCGGTGTGAACGTGACCATAAGCCTCGCCGAGGCGGCGAAAGGCACCACTGCCCGAGTCACTTTGCCGACCGGCCGGACCCTGGAGGTCTCGGTCCCGGCGGGAATCGAGGATGGCAAGCAAATCCGCCTGAAGCGGCAGGGCCAGCCAAGTCCTTTGGGCGGCGAGCCGGGCGACGCCATGGTGACCGTCGAAATCGCCAAACATCCTTATTTCCGTGTCGAGGGGCGAGACCTGCGGCTCGATTTACCGGTGACCCTTTATGAAGCGGTCCTCGGCACCAAGGTCAATGCGCCGACACTCGAAGGCACGGTGGAGCTTACGGTTCCTCCCGGCTCCAATGGCGGGCGTACCTTGCGCCTGCGCGGCAAAGTCTTGCCTAGCCCGAATGGCTCCTCCGGCGATCTGCTGGTGAGTTTGAAAATTGTCCTCCCCGACGAGGCGGACTCCGAACTTGCCAATCTTATGCGCAAATGGGAAAGCCAGAAGCCCTATAATCCGCGCACCGGCATGAAGTGAACGCGCGCGGCCGAGTCGTTAAGTTGGCAGATGATGGGACTAGCCAATGGCGCGCCAGACAAAATGCCCCCGATGACCGATGCCACCACCGGCGGCCCTGACCCAAGCGCTTACGATGCGCTGGCGCAAGCCAAGGAGCTTTTGCGCTCCGTGCGCGCCGGCGCGCTCGCCACCTTGGTGCCAGGGAACGCCTTTCCGTTCGCGAGTCTCGTCAATGTCGCGACGACGCCTGATGGCAGCCCGATCCTGCTGTTATCGCGTCTTGCGGCCCATACCCGGCATCTTGCATCCGATCCCCGCCTTTCGCTGCTCCTTGTGCAAACCGGCGCGGGCGATCCCCTCGCGCATCCGCGCGTCACGATCATGGGAAGGGGCGAATGTGTCACCAGCCCGGACGGCCGCGCGGCGCTGAAGGCGCGCTTCTTGGCCAGGCATCCGAAATCGGCGCTTTATGCCGATTTCCCCGACTTTTCGTTTTGGCGCGTGGCCATGGAACAAGCGCATTTGAACGGCGGGTTCGCGCGCGCCGGAAATTTTAAGGCCGCTTCGATTGTCACATCGCTCGCCGGCGCGGAAACCTTGGTCGCGGCCGAACCGCAAGCGCTTGCCGAGGTGAATGCTCACCATCGCGCCGTTCTCGTGCGGCTAGCGACCGAGCTTGCGGGCAAGCCCGATGGGCCGTGGCGGGCAACCGGGATCGATCCCGAAGGGATCGATCTTGGCTGCGGTGATCAAACCGCCCGCATCGCGTTTCCCCGGCCGGTTCGCCGCCTTGACGACCTCCGCCAGACATTGCCCCAACTCGTCGAGGCCGCGCGGCGGGCCGCGAGCAGCCAGGCACCGGATGCATGAGGGAGCAGCGCCGCGCAAAGCTTGGCTGCTTTTTGCTCTCTAGCCGCGCCGCCAACTGTCGTATATTAAACTTTGAGTTTCATGGCCGCGCGCCAAAAACAGGGGAGCTAACGATGAATCAGGCCGGTCCTTTCAATCCTGCTTTTGGCGTCGAGAGTTTCGGCCTTAAGGATCTTCGGGATCTTAGGATCTGAAGAGCATTTCCTACAATCTCCAAGCCCGCGTCTCGTTGAGGATGCGATCCGGCGCGGAGGCGAGGTTCCGATTGCGAAACCGCCCGCGCGGCAAGTGTGGCCACGAAACTTCAAGAGGAAAACTAAATGGATGCTAACGTGAACAGTCCGGCAACCAACGGCAAGTTGCGCGGCTGGGTTGACGAAATGGCGGCGCTGTGCAAGCCCCACCAGGTCGTCTGGGTTGATGGAAGCCAGGAGGAGTACGAGCGGTTGTGCCAGATGATGGTCGACGCCGGCACGTTCATACGCCTCAATCCGAAGAAGCGTCCAAATTCCTATTTGGCCCGTTCGCACCCGTCCGACGTGGGCCGGGTCGAGGACCGGACCTTCGTTTGCGCAACCAACAAGGACGACGCCGGCCCCACTAACAACTGGGCGCCACCGGCCGAGATGCGCGCGACCTTGCGCGGGCTGTTCGACGGCTGCATGGCCGGCCGTGCGATGTACGTCATTCCATTCAGCATGGGGCCGATCGGCTCGCCCATCGCCAAGATCGGCGTGCAGCTCTCCGATAGCCCCTATGTCGTCGCCAATATGCGGATCATGACACGCATGGGAAAGGCTGTGCTCGATGCGCTCGGCAACGACGGCTTTTTCATTCCGTGTGTGCACTCGGTGGGCGCGCCGCTCAAACCAGGACAGAAGGACGTGCCGTGGCCATGCGAAGGCGACATCAACCGCAAATACATCGTGCATTTCCCCGAGACCTACGAGTTCTGGTCCTACGGCTCCGGTTATGGCGGCAATGCCCTCCTCGGGAAAAAGTGTCTTGCGCTGCGCATCGCCTCGGTCATGGCGCGCGATGAAGGCTGGCTCGCCGAGCACATGCTGATCATGGGCATCCAAGCCCCGAACGGCGAGAAAACCTATCTCGGCGCCGCGTTCCCCAGCGCCTGCGGCAAGACCAATCTCGCGATGCTGGTGCCCCCGAAAGGGTTTGAAGGCTGGAGAGTCAGCACCGTCGGCGACGACATAGCCTGGATCAAGAAGGCGCCGGACGGGACACTCCGCGCGATCAATCCTGAGGCGGGGTTCTTCGGCGTCGCGCCCGGCACGAATGGGCAGTCCAATCCCAACGCGATGCAGACGATAAGCAAGAACTCCATTTTCACCAATACAGCACTGACCGACGACGGCGATGTCTGGTGGGAGGGGATGACCGACAAGCCGCCGGCGCATCTCATCGACTGGAAGGGCGAGGACTGGACGCCCGGCAGCGGGCGCCCCGCCGCGCACCCAAACGCCCGTTTCACGGCGCCGGCAAGCCAATGTCCGTCGATCGACCCGGATTGGGAAAAGCCGGAAGGCGTACCAATCTCAGCCTTCGTCTTCGGCGGCCGCATGAGCAAGGAGCTGCCGCTCGTGTTCCAGGCGTTCAACTGGTGCCATGGCGTCTATATAGCCGCAACGATGGGATCCGAAGCCACGGCGGCCGCGATCGGCCAGGCGGCGATGCGCCGCGATCCAATGGCGATGCTGCCGTTCTGCGCCTACAACATGGCCGATTATTTCGGCCATTGGCTCAATGTAGGGCGGCGCCTCTCCGATCCGCCGCAGATCTTCCGAGTCAACTGGTTCCGGAAGGACGAGAACGGCAAGTTCATCTGGCCCGGCTTCGGCGATAATATGCGCGTGCTCAAGTGGATCGTCGAGCGCGTGCGCGGCCACGGCTACGCCGTCGAGAGCCCGCTCGGCTGGATGCCGCGGCATGAGGACATCGAATGGAATGGCCTCGATTTCCCGGCGGAC
>JBAUNU010000563.1:0-1679 GCA_049579405.1 Methylocella sp. | reverse complement strand
CTCGTCACGCCAATAGATCGCTCGCTGCCCTTTCGTCCACATCGCGAATCACCTCAGCAGTTGCAAATGATACCGTGAATCATGCAACCATCCCGAGCGCAACCCCCTTTTGAGACAGGCTCTTAGCCGGTGCCGAGCATCGGCTAGCCGCTGCCACGCATAGGGTCTTCGCCTCACCAAGTGGGTGACTTAACAAGCCATGTTCCGAAGCGCATCAAGGAGCGCACAACATGGCCGATTCGATACTGAGACTTCCCGCAGTCAAAACCCGCACGGGCTTGTCCCGCAGCACGATTTACCTTCGCGTCTCGCAAGGCACTTTTCCGAAGCCGGTGAGCCTAGGCGGGCGAGCGGTGGGATGGGTGGAGGAAGAAATCCAGTCCTGGCTTGCCGAGAGAATCGCGGCGAGCCGCAAGGCCGCGGCCTGAAGTCGGGCCATGCGCGCCAACCACAACACCCTGCGGCGAGGTGAGCGCAAGCGCGGGTTTGATCGCACCCGTCTGCCGCCGGTCGCGGACTATTACCGGCCGATCTTCCGTGATCTTCAATTGAACGCCAATGGCTGGGCTCAGCGACCAGTAAGCGGTCCCATCAACGAAACGGGCCCGGTGCCCGCGTCTGCCGCCGGGTCGAAATTTAGAAAAAGAGTTAGCCGATGCTGCCAGCAAGCCTTGCCTGTGTGATAGCTCGCGTTTTGAAAGAGCGATCCGATGCCGGAACTCACTGATCAGCGCATCGAGCAAGCCCGCGTGGTTCCGATAACGAGCGTCCTCGGGGCGCACCGGAGCAAGCTGCGCAGGACTGGCGCTGAGCTCGTTGGCCCATGCCCAAAGTGCGGCGGAGAGGACCGGTTTGGCATCCATCTCCAAAAGAACGTCTTCAACTGTCGCCGGTGCGAAAGAGGCGGCGACGCAATCGAATTCATCAAGTTCTACAAAAATCTAGATTTTGCTGCGGCGATCGATTTTCTTACGCCACTGGATAAGCCCGTTAAGGCCCTTAAGAACGGCGCTGATGGGCGTCACTTCATTTCTCGGTCAGGACCATGGAAATATTGCGATCCGGCCAGTGGCGACGTCCGCTACACACGCACAAGGCTTAATTTCGGCGATGGCGCAAAGGATGTTGTCTTTGACGGGCCACGGAATGGGCCACCGCTCCTTTATGGTGGCGAGCGGCTAGCCGATCTCGGGGAATGTCGGCGGATTTGGATTGTCGAGGGCGAGGCAAAGGTCGATCGGCTATCTGAATTTGGCGAGATCGCGGTCTCGGGGGATTGTGGCGCTACGGCGTCAAAATGGCTTCCCTGCCGGAGCTTTTGCGGGAGCTCGATATCATCTTTTGGCCGGATAGCGACTGGCCGGGCGAAACCTATATCGCCAATGCCGCGAAATGCCTTGAGGGTACCGTTGCGTCTTTGCGCGTTGTCCGGCCATTCGGCAAGCCTAACGGTGCCAAGGGGTGCGATGTTTGCGATTGGGAAGGCGACGCCGAAGCGCTGGCGAAGCTTGCCGAAAACGCAGAACCTTACGCGCCTTTGTTGCCGGACAAGGGCTTGCGTGAGCAAGCGGCGAAAAGCGCGTACCGGGGTGAGGAAGTTGGCGCGCGAATACTTTACCAGTGCCTCGACCTTGCCCTTGTCATTGCCTTTGCCGGGTCGGCCAAACCGATCCTCGAAC
>JBAUNU010000562.1:0-10365 GCA_049579405.1 Methylocella sp. | reverse complement strand
GCGCGGGTGAGCGCTAAGGTCTTCCCGTGATCGGCGAAGAGCTTGGCTAGCCCGTGATGCGACGCGTCCGTCTTCGCAACCACCAAAAGCCCAGAGGTGTCCTTGTCGAGCCGGTGCACGATTCCGGGCCTTTTCACGCCTCCTATCCCTGAGAGGCTCGCGCCGCAATGGGCGAGGAGCGCGTTGACGAGCGTTCCCGATTGATGTCCGGCGGCCGGATGCACGACGAGCCCGGCCGGCTTGTCGATGACGATCAGATGGTCGTCCTCGAAGACGATCTCGAGCGGAATTTTCTCGCCCAAAGGCGCGGGATCGGCGGGCGGGGGAAGGCGCAAGCCGGCGGTCTGGCCCGCGCGGAGCAGGTGACTCGGGTCTGTCGCCGTTACGCCATCGATGGAAGCATGGCCGGCCTCGATCAGGCTCTTCACTCGCGTGCGCGATAAATTGCTCGCCGCCGCGGCAAGGAAACGGTCGAGTCTCTCGCCGGCGTGTCCGGGCGCAACCCGATAGGCAAAGGAAAGATGATTTTCCTCACTCATGCTCGTGCGGTTTACGCCAGCTCCACCACGAGGCCCTCACGCAAGGTGACGCGGCGGTCCATCCGGCTCGCCAGCTCCATGTTATGGGTCGCGACCAACGCCGCAAGCCCGGTCGCCCGGACGATCGCGTCCAGCGCCTGGAAAACCTGGCTGGCGGTTTTCGGATCGAGATTGCCGGTCGGCTCGTCGGCGAGCAATATGCCTGGGCCGTTGGCAACCGCGCGGGCAATCGCGACCCGCTGCTGCTCGCCGCCGGACAGCTCGGACGGCCGGTGTTCTCCGCGCCCGGATAGGCCGAGGTAATGCAGCAACTGCCCGGCGCGCTCCTTCGCCTCGCGCCGGGAAATCCCGGCGATCATCTGCGGCAGCATGGTATTTTCGAGCGCCGAGAATTCCGGCAGCAGATGATGGAATTGATAGACGAAGCCGATCTCGCCGCGCCTCAACGCGGTGCGCTGATCGTCGGCCATCCGGACGGTGGCCTCGCCGGCGATAAACACTTCCCCGGCGCCAGGCGGCTCGAGAAGGCCCGCGATATGGAGGAGCGTCGATTTGCCGGCGCCGGATGGCGCCACAAGCGCGACCGATTGTCCGGCCCACAGGCAAAAATCGGCGCCGCGCAAGATTTCGAGCGGAGACCCCGCCTGATCGTAACGGCGTTCGATCTTTTCGAGGCAAAGCGCCGGAGGGGACATGGCTATTCGTAACGCAAGGCTTCGACCGGATCGAGCCTTGCTGCGCGCCAGGACGGATAGAGCGTCGCCAGCAGCGATAAAACGAGCGTCATCGAAGCCACCGTGAGGACATCGCCAGGATCGACCACGGAGGGCACGCGCGAGAGGAAGTAAATCTCGGCCGGGAAAAGATTGGCGTTGAGAAGCCGGTTCAAGACTTGGCGGAAGGCCTCGACATTGCTCGCGACAATAAGGCCGAGAAGGCATCCGGCAAGCGTTCCGGCGACCCCGATCGAGGCGCCGGTGATGAGAAAGATCCGCATGACGCCGCCTTGGGTGGCGCCCATCGTGCGCAGGATCGCGATGTCGCGGCCCTTATCCTTGACCAGCATGATCAGCCCCGACACGATATTGAGCGCGGCGACAAGCACGATCAGCGTCAAAATAATGAACATAACATTGCGCTCGACGTTGAGCGCGTCGAAGAACGTCTTGTTGCGCTCGCGCCAGTCGGTCATGATCATCGGCCGCGTCACCGCCCGGCCGATTTTGTCCTTGACCGCGTCGAGCTCCTCCGGCCTTGCCACGAAAATCTCGACGACGCTTGCCTGATTGTCCTTGTTGAAAAAACCCTGCGCCTCGGGCAAGGCCATATAGACGAAGAGGTTGTCGAACTCCGCCATGCCGATCTGAAAGATCGCGGTGACCGGATAGACCTTGCTGCGCGGGACGATGCCGAAAGGCGTCTGCGCGCCGTTCGCGATCAGGATTTTCAGCTTGTCGCCGATGCGAAGCCCGAGATTTTCGGCGAGCCTTTGCCCGATCGCGACGCCGCCCCGCGTATCGAAACCGTCGAGCGTGCCCTGCTTGACATTGCGGGCGATGCCTGGGAGGCGCTTGATGTCGGCCTCCCTTATTCCCCGCACGAGGGCAAACGCCATGCTGGTGGTGGAAGCCGCCGCCGGGCTCTCGATCAACGGGATGACCAATTCGACGCCGGGCACGGCCGCCACTTCCTTCACGACTTCATCGTAATCGGTGAACTGGGTGTCGGCGGCCTGCAGGAAAATATGACCGTTGATGCCGACGATCTTGTCGAGCAACTCCTTGTGAAAGCCATTCATGACCGACATGACGACGATCAGCGTCGCGACGCCCAGCGCAATTCCGAGAAAGGAGAAAAAGGCTATGACCGAAACAAAGCTCGCCTTGCGCCGCGCGCGCAGATAGCGGAGCGCGATCATCCACTCGAAGGGGGCGAACGGGCTTGTGCCCTTCGAGGCTTCCATCATGACCCCGCGAGCCGCGCAATCGCCGCGCCGGCGGCGAGATTGTCGCGCTCGCCGGTCGCCCTTGCCTTGAGTTCCACCGTGCCCGACGCCAGTCCCTTGGGGCCGACGATGATCTGATAAGGCAGCCCGATCAGATCGAGCTTGGCGAATTTGGCGCCGGGACGCTCGTCCGTGTCGTCATAGAGCACGTCCACGCCCCCCTTTTCGAGAGCGGCGTAAATCGCGGCGCAGGCGGCGTCCGTCGTGCCGCCGCCAACCTTGAGATTGGCCAATCCTACCTTGAAGGGCGCGACGGCCTCGGGCCAAATAATCCCATTTTCGTCGTGGCTCGCCTCGATCACCGCGCCGACGAGACGCGACACGCCGACCCCATAGGAACCGCCCTGGAACGGCCGCTCGACTCCGTCGGGGCCGGTGATCAAGGCCCGCATCGGCTTGGAATATTTTTCGCCGAAATAAAACACCTGGCCGACCTCGATGCCGCGCGTTTGGATGCGTTTTTCTGCCGGCGTCTCGCGCTCGAAGCGGGCTTGATCGTGGACGTCCCCGGTCGCCGCGTAAAGCTTCGTCCATGCGTGGACAACGGGCGAGAGGTCGCCATCATAGTCAGTGGTTGCAGGCGGGATGGGCAAATCCAAGACATCGGCGTGGCAAAATACCGCCGACTCGCCGGTTTCCGCCAAAATGAGGAATTCATGGCTCAAGTCGCCGCCGATCGGCCCGGTCTCGGCGCGCATCGGGATCGCCTTCAACCCCATCCGGGAAAAAATCCGCAAATAGGCGACGAACATTTTGTTGTAGGAAAGCCACGCTGTCGCTTCGTCGACGTCGAAGGAATACGCATCCTTCATCAAGAACTCGCGGCCCCGCATGACCCCGAAGCGCGGTCTTTGCTCGTCGCGGAATTTCCACTGGATATGGTAAAGGATTTTCGGCAGGTCCCGGTAGGAATGGACATAGGCGCGAAAAATCCCGGTGATCATGTCCTCGTTGGTCGGGCCATAGAGGAGTTCCCGCTCGTGACGGTCCTTGATTCGCAGCATTTCCGGGCCATAGGCCTCGTAGCGGCCGGTTTCCCGCCAAAGATCCGCAAGCTGGAGGGTCGGCATCAAGAGTTCGATCGCGCCCGCCCGGTCCATTTCCTCGCGGACGATCTGCCCAACTTTTTGCAAGACGCGAAGGCCGAGCGGCAGCCAAGCGTAAATTCCGGCCGCCTCCTGCCGGATCATGCCGGCGCGCAACATCAAGCGGTGCGAGACGATCTCGGCTTCCTTCGGCGTCTCGCGCAGAATCGGCAGAAAATAACGGGACAAGCGCATTGTTGAAGAAAACGCGATCAGGAGGCACGAGGGAGCGGCTGGTCTAACCAAGTCTTGGGTTTTATAAGTCTTGGGTTTTAACCCGCGCGCCAGGAAAGGCAAAGGCGCGCCAAGAGCATTAAGCCAAACCGCTCAGTTGCGCCAGTGCCAGGCCGTCGCGTGCGTTCCGGCCGCGTTGCGCTCGCCGGATTAGGATCCGAGCCGCGTTGAGGTCAAATTGTTCGCGCTCAAGCTTGCGAGACCCTGAGCTTCCGGCGCGGCGCGAAACTATCCGGCCCGCCTGGAACATATCTGACGAGATCGTATGCCTTGCCGAGCACTTCGCGGAGATGCGCTCCGGCGCGGGCGCAAATATCCGTGATTATGTCGGGGCGGGATTCCCCATAGGTCTTGTGGTGGCGCCTAATCGCGGCCAAGGCGCCGAGGACCTTGCGTTCGAGATCGTCGACAACGTCGTCGAAATTTTGCCGCACGCAGCGGTTCAACGAGGCATAGACATCGGTCGCGGAGACGCGGCCTGGCATCGCCGAGGCGGCGAAATAATCCTGGTAGCTCGCCGGTTGCCAGATCAATAAATCGCCGATCAATTCGGGTGTGCCGGGAAGCCGCTCGATCAATTTTACCATTTCGTTGAATTGATTGAGATAGGCGCCCGCGAGGCTGGAGCCCGGACCCGCCTGAGCCGCGGGAAACGCCGAATCATTGTTGGCTGGGGCATTTGCCGTGCAATGCGCCGGGGTGGCGTGCCGGGCGGCCTTCTTGTATTATTGCGGCTAGCGTCATTTGCAGGGCCTCGTTGTGTCCACGTCAGACTAGACGCGGACCCATAATAATCTGTTGCCGGAGATATTAGGTTGCCACCCGCCTTCCGGAAATCGCCGCGGCAAGCACGCCTGAGGCATCATAGGCTTGCGCTTACTTTGCGGTCGTCTTGCGGGCCGCCCGCAGGGCGCCAAGCCTTGCCAATAGCCGCAAAAAGGAGGGACAACACACGGCCGTGATCAAGTCTCAAGGACCTTCCGCACGATCGCCGAAAGCGATTTGCGGTAAGGGTCGAACGCAAAGTGCTGTTGATAGATCCGGCGCGTGGGCGCCAACTCCCGGCTTGTCCCGGGCAAATGACGATCGGCATGGGCGCGGCGGAGGGCCGCCGCGAAACCGCCGGCGTCCTCGGCGACAGTTACGTTTGGAAGGGCGGCCGCGCCGATGCCGAGGCCGCGAAAGGCGAGCGGCATCGCAATCAGTGGCGCCCCGCAAGACAGCGCTTCGATGGTCTTGATCGAGATCCCGTGCCCGGCCGCGGCTGGCAGCAGAACGGCTGCGGCGTTACGATAAGCGTCTTGGAGGACCTCGGCCTCGACCCTTCCCCGGAAGAGCCCGGCGTGCGCCTTGAACAGAGCGGGCGCAGCCCGTCGAATTTGGCGGTCGATATTGCCGAAAATCCTGATCGGGACACCCGGCGCCAACGGCAAAACCTCTTTAAAAAACCAGACGAGGCCGAGGAGATTGGCGGAATTCGCGCTGGCGACGATGATGGAATCGCCGCCGCCAGGCCCCGCCGGCATGGAATTGACGGTGGGATAGAGCAATGCGTGCCGCCTGTCCGGAACGAGCTTTTGGAAGGCGGCTGCCTCTTCGCCGTTGAGATGCACCAAAATGTCGGCCGGCCGCATGGCATCGAGTTCGATCGCGAGCATGTCTTCGTAGCGCGCCACCGGGGGCAAGGCCCAGCCTGCATGATTGCGCAGGACGTATTGCCGGGCCTGGAGATCGTGCGTGTCGAGAACGATCGGACAATCGTGCCGCTCGCGCAGGCGCGTCGCAACCGGCATGCAGACGAAATGGTTGCAGTGGATGAGATCGACCCGTGGCGCGGACGCGAGCGCTTTGGGAATCGCTGTGAGCTTGGACATCTCGAGCAGAATCCCGGCAAAATTCCCATGCAACCATCGCCACGCGGTGCGCAGGAATCCCGGGTTCAAAACCGCGCGCAAAGGCATGCCCGCGAAGATGCGGGCATCGGCTTCGAGATCGGCTGTCGCCGCCATATAGGATTTGTGCCGGTTGGAACCCTCGACCGAGCCGGGCGTATCGGCGACCGCGACACTGATGACTTTCGCGCCGAGGCTGCGGTAGGTCCTCGCCTGGGAGACGAAAACCTGGTGGCTGCCGCAGGAATGCCATGCCGGATGAACGATCGTCACGACTCTCCCCGCGAGCGGCGGGGAGGACGGCACGCCTAGCCGCGCGGCGCTGTCAATTGGCGGATCGTCCGCATTTATTTGCCGAACCGGCGGCTCTTGCGCCTGCACAGTCTGTTTCATTCGACCTTCAAAACCGTATCCACCCTGCATAGCTACGGCTTGATCCGGCCGCCTTCGTCACGCTACAGGAAGCGCAATGCTCCCAGGTAGCTTGAGCTGCTTTTCCACCCGAATCAGCTACGCCGTCAATTCAACACGAAACGCGGCCAATTCAACACGAAACGCGGCGCCGCTCGTCGCCGCCCCCCGTGATGGGCCCGATAAAAATTGAATTCAAGAGCAAAATGCAAGATTCCCCGCCCCCGTCTAGAAACCATGGGATGGCAATCATCGCCAACGACAAGATCGTCAATTGGCTTCTCCCATTTCTCGAGAGCTATCTCGCAACCAATGCGGCGACCCCTCTCTATCTCATCCCTTATGACGAAAATGTCGCATTGACGCGCCGGGCCGCCGGTATTTATGGCGTCCATTTCGTCGAACCGGACAGCGCCGAGCTCGACGCCTTGGCCAAGCGGCTTTACCCGATGTTTCCAGGGCATCGCCGGCGTCTGCGGAAATTTCTTGCCCTCGCGCTGCCGCTCGACGAGGTCATCTATCTCGATGTCGATATCATCCTTTTTCGCGATTTTCGCGAGATGTTCGGCCGCCTCGAAGCGGGCAAGAGCGATTTCATCGTGGCCGCGCCGACGGCGGACTATGTCTACAATAAAAAACGCGAACAATATGATTTTCTTCGCGGCGTGATGCTCTTCAACGACGGGTTCTTCGTCGCCTCGAAAGAGATTCTTGGATTGAAGGACTTCCATGACGTGATCGACAAGGACGAAGCGATCTTTCATGCCGTGCGTCAGCGCGGCATGTTGTTCGCCCAGCCGGTGACCAATTTCGTCGCGCACCGGATGGGATTGAAAATCACCCCTTTGCGCGAATGCATTCCTGGAGCCTCCGGCGAGAGCTTCTACAAGGCCGCTGGGGTGACCTTCGACGCCGGGGGACCGCTCGATGTCTTTGGCGATAAAATCTATTTTGCCCATTGGGCTGGCGCGGTAAGTCTTCCTCGCGGCCGCGTTTTCGATGCGGCTTGGCGCCAATTCGCCGCCCAAGCCACGGCGCGGGTGAAAACGTGATTTATCCGCGGGCGCCAAAGGACGGGCGCGACAGGGATTGCCAGATGCCTCGCATCCTCTTTTTCTATCTTTCGAAACGAATCGCGCTTGCAACCCTTTTAATCGCGACGGGACTTTGCGTTCCGGTCGTCATGACCACGATTTTTCAATATCTTCCGGCAGCCGCGATCCGTGGCGGACTGCTGATGCCGGCCCTTCTCGGCATTCTGCCGACGGTGGTCTACCTCGCCTTGCCGATGGCGGTTGGCGTCGCCGTCGCTCTCGAATTCGCCCGGATGTCGGGCGACGGCATGATCGCGGTTCTTTATTCCATGCGCCTCTCGGCCTGGGCGATCTCCGTTCCGGCCGCTTCCGTCGCCATTGCCGCGGCAGCGGCGGGCTATTGGATCTCATCGGTTTTTGCGCCGGCCCATGTCGGCCAGATCCACGATGTGATTTACGTCATCCGCAATTCGCTCAATCACCGGATGCTCGAGCCGGCGCAATTCTACACCTTCGACAATGGCGCGCGGACGCTCTATTTCCGCCGCTGGCGTTCCGCCGATGTCGTCTCGGGCATGTTCATCCGTGAATTCTCCGCCGAGAAGAACGAGGAGCAAATCATCACCGCCGCCGAGGCGGAATTCCGCCGCAACCCGAGTGGTGTCGTATTGATCATGAGCGGTGGTTCGATTGCGACAATTCCCGCGGATGGCTCGATACGGACCGCGAATTTCGACGAATATGCCATGCCGATCGCCATGCAAGGCTCTGGCAGCCTGCCGCAACGTAATTGGCGAGGGGTCTTCGAACGACCGTTTCTCGAATTCTTCCACGAGCGGCCGTCAAGCGGCGAAGACCCGCGTCAGTTCGCCGAATGGATGAGCGAGGCCGCGAAACGGTGCGGCATACCTTTGCTCGCCCTGGTCCATGCGCTGCTCGCGATCGGGCTTGTCCTGAGCATCGCCTCCGCGAGCGGCGGCGCTTCGGCGGCGGTAATGGCGACCATGCTCGCCATCCCGGCGATCCATGTCGCGATCCTCGTTTCTGCCGAAACGCTGGTGCGTCAGGATCCGCGTTTCGTCTGGTTTGTTGGCCTCGCGATCGTTGTGGAATTTGCCGCCGCCCTCGTCCTGATCGAGCGCCAAAACGCGAATTTTCCGCTGGCCAAGGACGCCGCCGCGCAGCCGGTTCCATGAAACAGAAACAGGTCAGAAACCCGCGGCGAGCGCCGGCACCGGCTTGCCGTCGATCGCCTCGCGGTAACGCGCGATGACGTCCCTGGGGGCACCCATGCTCTGCACCACGCCATCCTCGATCCAGATGACCCGGTCGCAGATCGTTTGCAGGGATTCGAGATCGTGGGATACGACGAGGATGGTGCCGTGGTTCGCGAAATCCTTCATAAAAGAGTCGCACTTTGCGCCGAAGGCCTCGTCGCCGACCGAGAGCGCTTCGTCCACGATTAAAATATCCGCGTCGGCATGCGCGCAAACGGCAAAGGCAAGCCGCGCCGCCATGCCGCTCGAATAGAGCTTGAGCGGTTGATAAAAGAAGTCGCCGATACCGGCGAAGGCAGCGATCGCGGGAAGCCTCGCCTCGACGGCGGCGCGCCGCAGGCCGAGAATGGCGCCCCCGATCAAGGCATTTTCCCGGCCGGTCAGCTGATGGTCGAAGCCGGCGCCAAGCGCGAGGATCGGTGCCACCCGCCCGTTGACCTGCACCTTGCCGAGCGTCGGCAAGGTTATGCCGCAGATGATCTGCAAGAGCGTGGTTTTGCCGGCGCCGTTGCGGCCGACGATGCCGATCGTTTCGCCGCGGCGAACCTTGAAGCTGATGTCCCGCAGCACCCAATGCTGATGGTAGAACTGCTTCCAATGCCCGAAGATCGCCTGATAGAGCTGATCGTTGCGCCGCATATAGAGCTGGAACGCCTTGCCGACCCGGTCGCAGCTGATGACGAGATCAGATGACATCGACGAACACGGCCTTGTATTGCATGAAGAAACGATACGCAAAATAGAAAATGAGGAGCGAGGCCAAAACCGTCCCGCAATAAAGGGCGAGGCCCGGGAGTCTATTGAACAATAGAAGGTCGCGGATCATTTCGACGTAATTTCCAACCGGATTGAGATGCAGATAGACGCGCAGGTTGGCCGGCACGTCGTCGATCGAATAAAAGATCGGCGTCGCGAACATGAAGACCGGCACGATCGAGATCATGAGATGCGCGACATCGCGGGTAAACGATCCAAGCGCCATGAGAAACCAGCAGATTCCAAGCAGGAACAAAAAGAATGGGGCGACGACCATGGGCAGCAGCAAACTCGCCGGCGGCAGCCACCTCGTCACCGCCAGCTCGAAAGCGAGGAGAACCGCCAAGCTAATCGCGGCATAGACGGCGGCGCGGATCGTCGCCGTCCAGGCCAGGGTCTCGCTCGGGAAAATCGATTTTTTAATGACACCCGCGTGTTCATGCAAAAGCCCCGGCGCGCGGTAGGCGAGTTCGCTGAACAGATTGAAGACAATCAATCCGGCAAAGATTGACAAAGCGTAACTGCCGACGCCGCCGCCCTTGGCCGAAGCCGGAACCCCGACCGCATGGGAAAATATCACCGTATAGGCGCCGAGCATGACGAGAGGCCCGAAGATCGCCCACACCCAGCCAAGGATCGTGCCGCGAAAACGGACCGCCAATTCACGCCGGACCACGGCCCTGATCAACTCACGATGGTGCCAGGCGTTGGCGAAAGGCGTCAGCAAATTCATCTTAGGTGCGGTCTCGAATGGCGACGCGAGCCCGCGGCGCGCGGCCAATGGCGCCCGATGGCGCCTGATGTAGACCAGTTTGAGCCGCTCCCGTCAACGCTCGCCGCCGCCGGATCAACAGGAAGGACTTCATTACCCCGGGCTTTTTGGTTGGAAGGAGATGGGGCTTTTTGCCGGATCAAGGGCGACGGCGCTGCAATCCCCGGGGCGGCGTGCGCGTGCGAACGTTGCTTCGAATTAATCCGCCGTTCAGTGTGTATTCATGGCATCCGTCGCAGTCTTGCGGCGACGGATGTATTGAGGTGGGAAGCCTAGAGAAGAGATATTGACATGCTGAAACGTACATTTCGCATCTATGCTTTGAGCCTTGCGGGGGGCGCTCTGCTCCTTGGCGGGGCA
>JBAUNU010000561.1:0-7197 GCA_049579405.1 Methylocella sp. | reverse complement strand
GGCGTGATCTTCGATCCCGACAACGGCCGCCACCGAACCGAGAAGGTCTGCGTCAGCGTCTGCTCGTCGCGCGCGAGCTTGTCGGCCTCCGCGCGGGCTTGCTGGCGTTCTCCCTGCAAACTTGCCTGTCTCGTCTTCAGAGCGGTCAGGGAGGCGCGGAAATTGTCAAAATCGAGCCGCCGCCCCTCGTCGCCTCCGCTCGCCGCGACCGCGTCCGCACAGTCGAGCGCAACGCGATCGAGCTCGTCGAAATCCTGGCGCCCGTAATCGAGGATCGCCTTACCAACGAGCTTGTCGGCCGGCTTGAGGATCACTAGCCCCGGCGCCTCAAAGCGCGCCCAGTCAGCCAGCTTCCGGCAAGTATAATCGAGACCGGTGATGGTGCGGTGACGCTTATCCAGGATTTGATCGGTTGCGAAAGGGTCCGGCAGCGTCGTCGGGAGCGGGCGGTTGGTTGGCAGATTGCCAGCCAAATCCCCCACCTGCGCCGCGGTATCCATCGAACGGCGCTCATTGGCGACAGCGGCGAGGCAGAAAGCGGCGGACAAATGCCCCCGCCCCCGCTCGTTGGCGCTGGCGCAATCGCGTTCCGCGCCGTCGAGGTCCTTGGCGCCGCCTAGCCCGGCGAGGCGCATCAAACCCATGCGGTGGAGGGCGCTCGGGTCGCCGCCTTCCGCTGCATCGCCGCACCATTTGGTGACTGCGATCGCATTGAATGTGTCTCCGATCGCGGCGAAGGCGCTGTCGCACATATCGCGAAGAGAAGCCTCTGGTGTCGCTGACATATTGTTCGCCGGGGGGGAGCCCGGCCGGCGGTTGCGGACGTCGGCGAGCGTCGCCTTGGCGGCATGCGCCCGCTCTTGGGCGATCACCGCAAGGCAGAACTTCGCCGGAACCCGCGCATCTCTCTCCAGCGCGGCGGCGCAGAACGCCTGCGCCTGCTCGATATTCTCCGGCACGCCGAGACCGAAGAGATAGAGCATCCCCATCCGATATAGTCCGTCGGCGTCGCCGGCGCCGGCTGCTCTCCGGCACCAGTCGGTTGCTTTCGTCTCCTCGAAGCTTCCCTGGCGGGCGTCGAAATAGAGTCTGCAGAGCTGAGCCGGCGCCGAATCAGCGCCCCTTTTCGCGAGAGCTTGCCAAGCAAGGAGGGCGGCCGCCCATTCCTCTCTCGTCACCGCCTGCTCGGCGGAAAGGATCAGCCTGCGAAGGCCGTCGCCGCGCCGCGCCGCGCCAATATTCGTCAAGGCGTCGTGCGAGGCGGCTTGAGCCCATGCCTCCGATGTCCATGCCGCCGATGTCCATGCCGCCGATGTCCATGCCAGGACAAGAATGCAGGCTAGCGTCGATTTCATGTCGAGCCGTGACCCCTTCTCGGGATGATCGTATGATCCAGAGACTATACGCGCCGCAACACAAAGTCAAACCCGTGTCCAGGTTCAGCACATAAGGGACGCCTTTGGAGCACCGCGGCCGAGAGATTCGAGATACGCGGCTGAATGGGCGTCCGGCAAGGGCGTCGGGTGGCCTGTGATGGTGAAATCGGCAAGCGAAAGCGTCATAAGGGTCAAGGAAGAACATCCTGGCGAAGCCGGGCGGCGCCGATGTCTTCCGCGAATCGGCGGGCCACCCGAAATAAATACGCCAGGTCGACGGGCGACTTCTAGCGTCGCGTAAACCCAGCAGTTGATCAAGCACTTCGGCCGCAATCGTCGCCTCTCCGTTACGAAACCTTCATGCAACGTTTCTATATGCTCACGTATTCGTCTATATGCTCACGTATTCGCCAAATCGCTGCCACGCGTTTATGGTCCGCTCCGTCCAAGGTCTACAAGGTCTAACGAGGGAGTGAACCCATGCTTTCACAGCACCTGCGCGGTTCGAACCGCAACCGCGCCACGACGCGCATCGCCGCCAGCGTAATCGCACTGACGTCGTCAGGGATTCCCGCGCTGGTCCATGCCGGCGGTGGCGCCACGCGCACACCGGTCAAACACGCGATCATCATCATTGGCGAGAATCGTACTTTCGATCACATCTTCGCCACCTATCAGCCCGTGAACAACGGTGAAAAAGTCTCGAACCTGCTGTCGGAAGGGATCGTCAACGCCGATGGCTCGCCGGGGCCGAACTATGGCGCTGCCCTGCAATACCAGGCGTTCGACACCCAGCAGTACAATTTGACGCCGCCCAAGACCCCGTACGTGATCCTGCCGCCCGCCTTGGTTGGCGGCCCATCAACGCCTTACGTGTGTGAGGGACTTGGCATAACCAGTGGCACGTCATGCGTCAGCCCTGCCAATCTTGCTGCCGCCCGAATTGTCGAAAATGGTTTGGCTGACGGCTATTACGCGCGTCTTCTGACCGGTGGGACCGGCCAAACGAACGGAACGCCCGATCAACGCATCTTCTACAATGGCCAGGACGCGAGCCATCTTCCCCCCGGCTCGTTCCAGATCACGTCGAAGACATTCCCCTACGACGCCTACGCGGCGAGCCCGGTGCACCGCTTCTATCAGATGTATCAGCAGCTCGATTGCGATGCCGCCGCGGCGACCGGGCAAAATGGCTGGGGATGCCGCTCCGATCTGTTTCCCTGGGTGGAAGTATCGGTCGGCGCCGGTAAGAACGGCAAGGCGCAGCCGGCGGGCTTCAACGATATGACGACCGGCGAAGGCTCGACCTCGATGGGCTTCTACAACGTCCAGCAAGGCGACGCGCCGTATCTGAAGCAACTCGCCGACACCTATTCCATGAGCGACAATTATCATCAGGCCGTGCAAGGCGGGACCGGCGCAAACCACATCATGCTCGGCACCGGCGATGCGATCTGGTTCAGCGATGGCAACGGCAACGCCGAAGTGCCGCCCAACAACCCGGTCGATCCGGCCACTCCGGGCACTCCCGTAAATACCAGCGCGCTAAGTGAAATCGAAAATCCAAACCCCCAGCCGAGCACCAATAATTACTACACGCAGGATGGCTATGGCGGCGGCACCGGATCCCCTACCGCGGTCGCCCCCCACGCCAATTACGGCGGCGGATCCTACAGCAACTGTTCCGATGCTACCCAGCCGGGCGTTCCGGCGGTGTTGAACTATCTCAGTTCGCTCCCGCGCAAGGTCAATCCCAATTGCGTGAGCGGGCATTACTATCTTCTCAATAACTATAATCCGGGCTATTTCGGCGACGGCACCAACGCCTATACGGACGCCAATCCGAGCAACACCGTGTACACGGTCCCGCCATCGAGCGTGCGCAACATCGGCGATGCTCTCAACGACATGCAGATCTCCTGGGCTTATTTTGGCGATCAATTTAACCGATACCTCGCCGATAAGTACAAGACCCGCGCTACGGATGAGTATTGTAATATCTGCAACTGGGCTCAGTACTCGACCCCGATCATGACCAATGCCGCGGTCCGCACCGAGCATCTCAGAGATACCGCCGATTTTTACACAAGCATCGCGAACGGCACGTTGCCGTCCGTGTCCTGGGTCAAGCCAAGCGGCTTTGTCGACGGCCATCCGGCGTCGTCGAAGCTCGATCTGTTCGAGGGCTTCGTCAAAAAGATCGTCGACCTCGTGAATGCCAATCCCACTCTATCGGCCGACACGGCGATCTTCATCACCTTCGACGAAGGCGGCGGATACTGGGATTCGGGCTACGTCCAGCCACTCGATTTCTTCGGCGACGGCACCCGCATCCCCCTGATTGTCGTGTCGCCGTTCAGCAAGGGCGGCCACATCTCGCACACCTATACGGATCATGTCTCGACGCTCAAGTTCATCGAAGCGAATTGGGGCCTTGGTCCGATCACGCCCCGCAGCCGGGACAATCTACCTAACCCCGTCACACAGTCGAACCTGTATGTTCCGGCGAATTCGCCCGCCATCGGCGATTTGATGGACCTGTTCGATTTCGGCCAATAGGCGCTCGATCGGGACGGGATAAGACTGGCGTGAGGAAACGGCGTTTGTGGCGTTGCCCGTATATTCCAAACAATGCGTCCATCGATGAAACTCCTGCTCATGAGCCGCAAAGCGCACGAAAGAGAATTTCACCTATGGACGAACGCGAAAGCCTGAGCCACACAGGGCGATTACAAAGCGCGCATCGCAAGACTGATATGGATCAGGTCAAGGCTTTCTCCGGTTCATGAGTGCGCTCCTCCAGCAGCCGCCCCTTTCCCGCGCCCGCCACGGTCGAGACACGTCATTTTGAAAGCCTTTGCAACAATAAGCATCTTCTCAACGCCCGGTATGGTACTAGACTCCGTCTAAGGGCGAGTTTCTGGCGAAGCCGGTCTGGGCCGGGGCCGCGTCTTCCCGCGCAAGGCGCGCCGGAAACCGGCGACGCCCTGAAAAATCTAGGGAGTCGGAGATGGTCGACAAAATTCTCGCGGACATCGCTAATCAGATCGCGATCAGGCCGCATTACGACAATTTTATCGGCGGCAAGTGGGTCCCCGCGGTCAAGAGCCAAACATTTGATAATATTTCGCCGATTGACGGCCGTGTCGTTTGCACCGTCGCCCGTTCGACCGCCGAAGACGTCGAATTGGCGCTCGACGCCGCGCATTCGGCGCGGCAAGCCTGGGGACGAACCTCCCCCGCTGAGCGCTCGCTCGCGCTTTTGCGCATCGCCGACCGGATCGAGCAGAAGCTCGATCTCTTGGCCCTCGTCGAGACGATCGACAACGGCAAGCCGATTCGCGAAACCAAGGCCGCCGACCTGCCGCTGGCGGTCGATCATTTCCGCTATTTCGCTGGGTGCATCCGCGCTCAGGACGGAAGTCTTTCCGAGATCGACCATGATACTGTCGCCTATCATTTCCATGAGCCGCTCGGCGTGGTGGGTCAGATCATACCGTGGAATTTTCCGATCCTGATGGCGGTCTGGAAGCTCGCGCCCGCGCTCGCCGCCGGCAATTGCGTTGTGCTGAAGCCGGCCGAGCAGACCCCGATGAGCATCATGGTCCTGATGGACATGATCGGCGACCTTTTGCCGCCCGGCGTCATTAATGTGATCAATGGATTTGGCGTCGAAGCGGGCAAGCCGCTCGCGCAGAGCAAGCGGGTCGCCAAGGTCGCCTTCACCGGCGAGACGACGACCGGCCGGCTTATCATGCAATATGCGTCCGACAACATCATCCCGGTGACGTTGGAACTCGGCGGCAAGTCGCCCAACATCTTCTTCGAGGATGTCGCGGCCGAGGATGACGATTTTTTCGACAAGGCGCTTGAAGGGCTTGCGATGTTCGCCTTCAACCAGGGCGAGGTTTGCACCTGTCCGTCGCGCGCGCTGGTTCATGAAAAAATCTACGATCGCTTCATGGAGCGGGCCATCGCCCGGGTCAAGGCGATGAAGCAGGGCAACCCGCTGGATACGGCGACCATGGTCGGCGCGCAAGCCTCGAACGATCAGCTGGAAAAAATTCTCTCGTATCTCGATATCGGCCATCAGGAAGGCGCCAAGGTGCTGATTGGCGGCGCGCGCGCCGATGTGGGGCCCGAGCTTTCCGGCGGATTTTATGTCCAGCCAACGATCCTCGAAGGCCACAACAAGATGCGCATCTTCCAGGAAGAAATATTTGGCCCCGTTCTCTCCGTGACAAAATTCAAGGATGATGAAGAGGCGCTTTCGATCGCCAATGATTCGCTGTATGGACTCGGCGCTGGTGTGTGGACCCGCGATGGAACGCGCGCCTATCGTTTTGGCCGCGCCATTCAAGCCGGGCGTGTGTGGGTCAATTGCTTCCACCTCTATCCCGCCCACGCGGCCTTCGGCGGCTACAAGCAGTCAGGGATAGGCCGCGAGACGCATAAGATGATGCTCGACCATTATCAGCAGACCAAGAACGTTCTCGTCAGCTATAGCCCCAAAGCGCTTGGCTTCTTTTAAGACCGAGGCTGGGCGCGCCGCTCGAACTCACTTTCCGGGAGTGCCGTTGCATGGTCGAACGCGTCGTCGCGACGGAAAAGGCGGTGGACCTCATCGCGCGGCTCAAGGAGACGCATGGGGCGCTTCTGTTGCATCAGTCGGGGGGCTGCTGCGACGGCAGCTCGCCCATGTGTTTTCCGCAAGCGGAGTTTCGCACCGGTCCGAGCGACGTGCTTTTAGGCGAAATCGCGGGCTGCCCGGTTTATATCGGTGCCGCCCAGTTCGAACTATGGCGGCACACGCAGCTCATCATCGATGTCGTTCCCGGCCGGGGCGCGGGCTTTTCGGTCGAGGCCCCCGAAGGCGTGCGGTTCTTGACCCGCGGGCGGGTGTTCAGCGAGGCGGAATTGGCCGCGCTGCGTGGAGCGCCTTTCGCGGGTGAAGTTCGGCCAATCGTACCAAAATGCGGCGATTACGTAGTTGATAAACCACGGCGGATGACATAAAGTTCTGTCTGCAGAGAATTTTGGATGAAAACATTTGTGCTTGGCTTCTTAGCATTCTGCTGCATGGGGCTATCTGCCCTAGGGCAAACGCTTGATTGCAACCAATTCCGCCATAACGAAGATGGCTCCTGGACACCTGTCAGTCAGCTCACAGTCACCAGCAGCCCATATGGTGGCCAGATATATGTTGGGCCAAGAGTGTTCGTCGGCATCGATTTGGCCACCAAGCTAAATCAACAATGCCTGCCGAGGGAAAAATAACTGGACCTCTCAACGGCCAGGATTCTTCGTCTTCAGTTTTTTGAGTCGGGCGCCGCATCAGGCGGCGGCTTATGCCGCGCGACTTTTTTCAATATCTCGTCGAAATGCGCCGGGTCTTCGTCGCAACCGAGTTCGCGGGCAGCTTCGATAAAGAGCTTGGATTGTTTCTTGTCAGCTGATTTAGGTGGCATAATCCATCCACTTATTCACGTGATCGCGCGATTTTGGTACGATTGCCGCCGCCGCGAACTTACGTCCGCGACGCGAGATACGAAGCGGGAGCTTGCGCCTATCGCGAATCGCGCTTGGCCTGCGTGTTCTTATTGCGCTGGCTGATCGTGCCCGCCTTGGCCGGATGGCGTAGCGAGTACGCCGGTGCGCTTTTCGGATTGATCCCTTCATTGGCCGTGCGTCCGGAGGGTCGCGCGGGTTTTGATTCGCTGGCACGGCGAATCTCGAGCGCGCGCTTGGCGCTGTCGATCAAATCCTGGCGGGCGGCTTTGGCTTGCCGGCGCGCGACCTCCTTGTTCAGCCGTTGCATGGC
>JBAUNU010000560.1:0-6050 GCA_049579405.1 Methylocella sp. | reverse complement strand
TGGGCGCGGCCTTCGCCAACCGCATTTCCTATGTGATTTCGCCCGACGGAAGTATTCTTTACGCCTACTCCGATTCCAGCGCGGAAAAACACATCGAGAATACGCTGGCCGCCGTCAGGAAATGGCGCGAGGAGCATAAGCCCTGAGAGCCGCGGCTCGCACGAGAATTTGCTTCCGGCAAAGCGGACGAATTGTTGGAGACGGCTGCGTTTTTGTCTATTCTTGTTCCCGCGCCTCCTCTTTCGCCCTGCCTATTACGCCTACGCACGCATCAGCTGCCTCGCCGGATCGTGGCCGATTGGTCTCATTCGGTTACCGGCGCAGCGTCCCGAGGCTTGAAAAATTTTCTGCACACGCCTGAGCGTATCAGGCTCTGACTGTACCGGGGCACCACCTGCCATGCGGTTGCCGTTTTCTTAATTATAGCCGCGTTGCGGAAGTCGGCGGTTCCGCCAGCCCCGGAACACCTTGGCGGCGTAGCGTGCCAGGTGTCGTGCTGTGGCACTCGGCCGAGCGGATCTTGTGCGAAGGGTAACCAATTCGCCAAAAAAGCATTTCCGCCTGGATCCTGCCTTTTTGTTTTCGCATTGACAAAATACGAGGACGGTTCAGCTTGATATTCGCGCGGTTCTAAGCTGGCGCCGCGCCGGTTTGACAGGAGACAATGAGATGTTCCAAAAGGGTGGAATGCACGCCGCCGCCATTTGCGTCGTCCTTTTTGGAATTTCCGTTCAAGCTTCCGCTGTTCCGCTTTGCTCGCACAAGCTGCCGGAGACTACGCCCCTCAAATTCGTGCCAGTTGTCGTGTTCGGCAAGAACAGCCGCCGCGGCGTGGAGGAGTTCGCGGCCGAGCAGAAGCTCGACGCGGCGGTGCTTCGCGCCCGTTTTGCGGGATCTGGCCTCATCGAATGCGGCGATGCGCATGGCGCGGGCCAGCTCACGCTCGCGAATGACCTCGTAACAACCGCGGCACATGTATTTTTCGACGAAAAAGGCGCTCCGCGCGCAAAGACCTGCTTTTTTTCCATTGCGATTCGCGGCGAGGAGACGAGAGTGCCGATCGACCTCGGCTCGATCGTTGCCGGCAGCACCAATCCTTACGCGATCGCGCCAGTTCATGATTGGGCCGTCGCACGCTTGACGCATGCAGTCGAGGGGATCACGCCGTATGGTCTTGCCGATGCGATGGGCCCCAACACGCCGGTCGAGTTCGTCGCGCGCGGACACATCGACTGGGGCGAAGGGCGTAGGCTGTCGATGGAAAAATGCCTCATGCACGATCAATTGGCGGCCGGCGGGGAAGGAACCAGGGAATTTTCGTTCGATTGCGAAACCGGGGACGGAGCCTCCGGTGGCGCGCTCGTCATGGGAACAAACAAACCGGCGATCGGCGCGATCCTGGTCGGCTGGCGCAGCAACAAGCCGTTTCGTTCGGCGCCGTTTTCCAAATCCCATTATAATTTCGCGGTGACCATTGAAGGGGCCTTCAAGAGAGCCGTGGTCGCCGCCGCCAGCAAGGTCGTCGTCGTCAAATAAAACCGCGCGCCGGGTGGCCGCCATTTTAGGTGGCCTGCCTCATAAAAGATTTCCCGGCTTCCGCGCCTGACGCGTGCCTACCAACGCATCAAGGCACTCCCCCATGTCATCCCCGCGCCGATCGCCATCATCGCGACGAGATCGTTCAGCTTGAGACGGCCCGCCCGGTTAGCCTCGTCGAGCGAAATCGGCAGCGAGGCGCTCGATGTATTGCCGTAACGTTCGAGATTCAGCCAACATTTTTCGAGCGGAATCCCAAGCCGCGCCAGCACCGATTCGACAATCCGGGCGTTGGCCTGATGCGAGACAATGTGGTCGATGTCGCCGACTGTCAGCCCGTTCGCGGCGAGCGCTTCGAGGATCGCTTGCGGCAGCACGCGGACCGCGAACTTATATATCTCGCGCCCATTCATCGCGATCTTGTGCATGTTCTGGGCAAGCACTTCGGCGGACTGCGGACGCTGGCTGCCACCGCCCGGGATCGACAATATTCCAGCGGCGGTTCCGTCGGAATGAAGATGCGTCGACAGAAGGCCGCGTCCGGGATCGCGCGCCGGTCCGACGACCATCGCGCCCGCCGCATCGCCAAACAGCACACAAGTGTTGCGATCGCTCCAATCGACGAGACGGCTCAAGAGCTCGGCGCCGATTACGAGCACCCGCTGGGCCTTGCCGGTCCTTATGAATTGGTCGGCGATGCTCAACGCATAAAGAGAGCCCGCGCAAGCGGCGGAAACATCGAAGGCAAAGGCGCGCGCCGCGCCGAGCTTGGCTTGAACGATAACCGCACAGGAAGGCAGCGGCATGTCGGCCGAGACCGTGGCGACGACGATCATATCGAGATCTTCGGCTCTTGTGTCGGCCATCGCAAGCGCGTGCCGCGCCGCGACAACGGCCATATCCGAAGTGACCTCTCCTTCCGCCGCTATGCGGCGCTCCTTAATGCCCGTGCGCTCGCTGATCCAGGCATCGGTCGTGTCGACCAGCTTCTCAAGATCTTGGTTCGTCAAAATCCGCTTCGGACAATAGGCGCCAGTCCCGAGAAGTTGAGAGTGTAACAAAAAACCCGGACCCCCGTTGCCTTTTTGCCACCGCATTGAAGCCCCAAGGGGGGCTGCGGCATTGCCAGCAATCATTAAGCCCAAACGCCACCTTTCACCAGCCGCCCCGCGCCCCCCTGCTCGAAGAAGATGGGGGCAACCATCAACACTCGTTAATATTTTGAAATATTAGGACTCCGGCGCAGCATCGCACGGGCACGGAGTAGGGATTTTGGCGACGAGACGATCCGCAAAAAATTCGTTTCGCGCCAAGGCCGTGGAAAAACAAAGATGCCGATCGCGGCTTAGCCGCGGCGTTTGTCGCGGCCTTGCGCCTCGGGGGTCAACCGGTACGTTTGCTGCAAAAATCCGATCGTCTCGCGGGCGGCGCGCAGCGAGCGATTATCCACGCGCGGTCTTACCGCCGCCAAAGTCCAGTTGGCGGAACCTTCGGCATTGACGCGCGGCTGGATTAAAATCTCATTGACCTGTTCGAACCCGGGGCATTGCTTCAGGGTCCGCAGACAGACCTCTTGGAGCTCGGCGGAAGACCGGACCTCGCGTCGTATAGTTTCACCGGTCATTGTGACTCCTCGGTCAGCCGCGCAAGATAGCTTCGAAAACTAAGTGCTCGCGTTGAGCCGGCGCACGAATTATACCCTGAAGTTCGGCCCTGACGTTAGGCCATGAAGTTGCGCCGCGAACTTAGGCATTGACTTCGCCGGTTCCCCGGTCTTCGCAAGCGTTTTAAGATGCGTTGCCGCCGTATGCATGAGCGCCCGACGGGGGAACGCGAAAATGGCGCTTCCGTTCCCGACATGGTGCCCAACCTCTTTCCTTTCGCATGTCCGCGATGCCGGCGAAGCGGCGTTTATCCGCCTTCTCTCTGGGTGCGGAGAAGACCAGGGCACTTGACCGGAAGCGAAGACAAAAGCTAGTGTGCGCTGGAGTCTTGGGGGAACCACTCCGAGTCTTGAGGAACCGCTCTGGGCAACAAAGGGGCTTGAATGCGCATGTTTTTCGGGATCATAGTTGGCATAGTCCTTACAATCGGCGCGGCATATGTGTCCGATTCGATACGCAATACGAGCGGCGCCGAAGGAACCTTCGACCGTCCGGTGGTCAATTGGGATGTGGTCAATCACGGCATCAAAGCCTTATCGTCCACCGTCCAGAGCCGCTGGGCGCGTTTGACCGGTCACGCCAAGGACAATTAATTAGACGTAACACTTCGGCCCACGCCGCTGTGCCGCGGTGGAACATGGCTGGGCTTGGGGTAGCCCCGGGGAAACTTGTCAAAGGCTCGCCGGGCAAAAATTCGCTCACCTTCTCCCAGCAAACCGCGAGAAAACTAATTGGTTCCGGCGAGCCATGGTTTCACGCGGCGGCGATGCGGAAGCCGTCCAGCACGTGACCCAAGCGGAGCGGGACCTCCGGTTTCCAGCGGGCGCCGGTCATTCGATTTTTTCATTCGGATAAACGCCCCACAGATTCGATTGCTGGATAAAGCCATTGAAGCCGTCGCCCGAGATACGGCACCAGGCGCCGTCGCAGGCGCGCACGCTGGCGAGCACATTTGGCTGCAACTTCGCGACCGGCGCCGATTTCGGGCTCGGCTGGCCGTAGAGGATCGAGTCTATTCCCTTCTTCCAAGGCGCAACCAGAGCCGTGCGCCGTCCCGAAAGAAGCGAATGGAGCACCCAGCCCTCCGCGCCTTCGGAATCGCGGACCTTGCGCCAAATTTCAAATTCGGCGGTGATCTCGACGGGGAGTCCCGCGCGTTGAAAGACCCATACGGTCCGATGATCCTTGGAGGGGCCTTCCCGCAGGTTCACGCGATCGGACTTCAAGCTCACATAACGCGGAACCGGTAAGCCGCTAGCGGAGCCGATGTGGTCGGCTTGCGCGGTTCCTCCAGCAGCCAAGACACGGAAGGCTACGGCCGTGGCGACCGCGGCGCGCCGGACGACTCTATTCCAAAGCGGTGCGATTTGGCACATCCGGGCTACCAAGGTCCTCTTCATCGGGGCGCGGACTCATTGATGTTGCGGCGCCGCAATAGCCGTTGGCGCATGTCATGGACCATGAACCGCGCTCCTTAGTTGCGTGCTCGCTGCGCCCTCCTTTCGGAAAACGGCGGAAATCAAAGAGAGTGCACCGCTCGTTTCCCGCCGGGCAACGGTGACCTGCCGGCGTTCTTGTCTTTGACCGGCCATCTGCTACAGAAACCGCGAGGGGAAGCAATGAACGCAGAGACGCTCCTCTTGTGTGCCGGGCATCGTTAACGCCCGATGAAGACGTCGTGGCAAGTCCTAGGTGATCAGCAGGCGGCTTGGCCAGGCGCGATCCCGCCAAGCGAAAATCGGGCCCATTCGCACGATCCGGCGGTTCCTTTTAAAATCGCATTCGGCGAACCTAAAGGACAAGGAAGAGAATGGGCCGGAAAAAACCGCTCGTGATCGTGACCCGCAAATTGCCGGACGCCGTCGAGACACGCATGTGCGAGCTGTTCGATGCGCGGCTGAACATCGACGACAAGCCGATGCCGCGCAGCGCTCTCGCCGAGGCCATGCGTGCCGCCGAGGTGATCGTTCCCACCGTTACCGATAGAATCGATGCCGAGCTGATCGGACTCGCCGGGCAACAGATGAAGCTCATCGCCAATTTCGGCAATGGGGTCGACAATATCGACGTGAGCGCCGCCTTGGCACGAGGGATGACCGTCACCAATACGCCGGGCGTCCTCACCGAGGATACCGCCGACATGACCATGGCGCTGATCCTCGCGGTGGCCCGGCGGCTCGTCGAAGGAGCAAGAGTGATTCCCGCGGGCGAATGGACCGGCTGGGCGCCGACCTGGATGCCTGGACGCCGGATCAGCGGCAAACGGCTCGGAATCGTGGGCATGGGCCGCATCGGCCAGGCTCTCGCCCATCGAGCCAAGGCCTTCGGCTTGCAGATCCACTATCATAACCGGCGGCCCGTCGCCGCCCCGGTCGAGGAAGCCCTCGAAGCGACCTATTGGGAATCGCTCGACCAGATGCTCGCCCGCATGGACATCGTTTCGGTCAACTGTCCGCACACCCCCGCGACTTATCATTTGCTGTCGGCGCGGCGGCTAAAATATCTGCGCCCGCATGCCATCCTCGTCAATACCGCGCGGGGCGAAATCATCGACGAGACAGCGCTGACACGCATGCTCGAGACAAACGAGGTCGCCGGCGCCGGGCTCGACGTGTTCGAGCATGAGCCGGCGGTCTCGCAGAAGCTTGTCAGGCTCGCCAACGCCGGTAAGGTCACGCTTTTGCCGCACATGGGATCGGCAACGGCCGAGGGCCGCATCGACATGGGCGAGAAGGTCATCGTCAACATCAAGACCTTCATGGACGGCCACCATCCGCCCGACAGGTTGCTGCCCGCAATGCTGTAGTCGCGCCGCTGGGGCTGGATCGCGGGGAACCGGCGGTCGTCCGC
>JBAUNU010000559.1:0-3869 GCA_049579405.1 Methylocella sp. | reverse complement strand
ACCGTCTACACCGTATCGGATCGCGCCTCGGACGCCGAAGCCGCGCGCGTCGCCGAAAAAGAGAACCAATCCGACGCGGCGGCCGGACTGGACAAAACCGAGGACGCCAGCGACGTTTCCGGCATTTTGTTCGATTTGACGCGGCGGGAGACGCGCGCCTACAGTCACTTCTTCGCGCGCACTTTGGTCAATTACTGGCGGGTCGCGTGCCGCCTAAACAAAAATCCGCGGCGTTCGGCCGGGTTTCGCGTTCTGAAAGCGCCCGACGTTCCGTCCGTCCTTTTGGAACTCGGCTATCTTTCCAACGAAAAAGACGGGCTGGCGCTCACCTCGGCGCAATGGCGCGACAAGGCGTCAGGCCAAGTCGCGGAGGCGATCAAAGCATTCTTCGCGGCGCGGGAGAGCGGCGCAACCGTGACCAAGACCGATCCCGATCGGGAGCCGGTTGGAAAAATACCGTCCGCGGGGCCGTAAAGTCCAAAATATTTCGGAAATTGTACGCTTTGGACTTCCATTGGACCTCAACGCTAAGAGATCTGATTCGGCGCTTTTGCACCTTGCCGGCGGCAGGTCGTCCTTGTCATCGGCGAGATCGAATCCAGGTGGAATGCCATGAGGCCCAGGCTGGCCGGGCCGAAGGTTCGGGGTGCCGAAATCGATGATATCAGCCCACGGCCCGGCGTTCACCGCGGAAGCCGCTCATGCATGGCCGCCACGTGCTCAGTCATATTGCCACTGTGCCGCCGTCCCGTTGCAATAAGCCGGGGAATTCACCGTGGTCGAGCCGCTCCCGGCGACCGGCAAATGGTAGGTGGGGGTGGCGCTCCCCACGGTATCCGAAACGTACATTCTCGACCCGTTCATTCCGGCGATGCACGAAGGAAGCGCCGCGATCGTCCTCGGCGTCGTGTCGTTGATGATCAATCCCGTCGCGCCAGACCCGATCGCATAAGGGGTGCCCGCCAGGTTCACATTGCCGCTGATCGTGGTGTCTGCGAAAACTCCACTCGCGCCGGCGGCAATTCCGATGGAGGTGGTGGAGATGACGTTGCCGGCGATCGTGCCGCCGGTGTCGCTGGCGATCAGGTCGATGGCGGTGTCGCGCTGTTGGTTCCGTTGAACGTGTTGCCGGTGATCGTGTAGTCGCCGTTGTTCCGCAGGCGGATGCCGATCGGGTTGTCGAGGAAGAGATTGTGGGAGACCTGGAGGTTGCCGAAGAATCCGGACGCGCCGGTGTCGGCGTAAATGCCGGTCACCGAGGAATTGAACTGGCTGTCGGAGACAATGAGCTCGGTCAAGATCCCGGTGGGCACTTGGCTCATTAAAATGCCGTTCTGGCAGCCGGTGAAGTTGGAGCCGCCGCCGACCGTGACCCCTGCACCCAGTCGCCATAGACGAAGCCGATGTTGCACAAGCCGAAATTGGAGTGGGTGATGTTGAGCACGACGGCGTAGCTGTGCAGCGAGGCATTGCCGTTGAAGGTGACCCCGTTGCCGTTGCATGCCGCAGACACGCAGCCGCCGCCGATGACCGATAGGTTGTCGACCTTTATGTTGTTTGTGTTTTGCAACTGCAGGCACTGTGACCAATACTTGGTGGGGTTCAATGCGTTGGGATAATCCGAGCCGTGGCACGAGACATCGACGATCGCATTCGGCGCGGCATAGGCATTGAGCGTGTTGGCGGTCGTTTTGTTGACGGTGATGGCGAACTGGGTTCCGGGCTGATCGGTGGTGATCTGGAATTTCCGGAGATCGACCGCCGCCGTTTCATCGGCCAAGGTAAGCTGCAAGCCTCCCACCGCGCCGGACACCGCGATCGTGGCGCATCCCTGGCCTGCTCCTTCAACCGTCACGCGCTTCCCGCTCGCCACGGTGACCGTCATCTTGGCGGTGATCAGGTAGGTGCCGCAAGGGATATGCAGGTAGCCGCCGGAGGCCGCGGCGGTGAACGCCGCCTGCAGCGCGGTGTTGTTGTTGGTGACCCCATCGCCGACAAGGCCTGGCGCATCGACGGTAAATGCGCCGGTGATGCCGCCGGACAGATTCGGCGCGATGGCCGTATTGGTGGCGGCCTGCGAGAGCGGCACCGAATCCGGCGTCTGGGCATGGGCGATGCCGCCGCATAAAAAAAGCGCCCCGGAGAGCGCCCGCTGGAATAGTCTTCTCATCTAGCCTATCCTCCTCCCGTCGCGATATGGTGCGGATAAATCCGACCCCGCTGGGCCAGGCAACAACGCCGAACGGGCAAAGCCGAAGCGATTTGGCGCATCATGGACGGCCATTATCTAGCGTACAATACCGAAATATTTTTACAGCGAAAGCAAAATCCGGGATCGAAACCAGTTCGACGCGTTTGGCGCCGTTTCAATCGACAAATTTTCAACACAAAAGCGCCGCACGGAGAAGACGGCAAAGCCGACGGTGGACGATAACAAGTCCGCGACACCAAAACCCGGGCATCCGCCGGGCGGGCACGGCGATCCGGCCGGGACATTCGCAGATCCAAGCCATCATTTGGCTCACATTCAGGTGGCCTTATAGACGAGCGGCCGTGCACCAATATTGTATTTAGGTCCGCCGTACTGTTGATTTCGCCAGGACAGAGCTTCCGGAATTCAAAAGGCCAGGTTGCATGCGGCAAATAACCCGTTTCCTCGGTTTCGTTTTCGCGACGGGCGCGATCGTGTTCGTCATCGGGGCTTGCGCGGCGGGGCTTTTGGTCTGGAAATTCGAACGCGGCCTGCCGGATTATACGACACTCAAGGATTACGAACCGCCGGTGATGACGCGGGTCCATGCGAGCGATGGATCGCTCGTCGCCGAATATGCCCGCGAGCGGCGTCTCTATCTGCCCGGCGCCGCCATCCCGGCCCTCGTCAAGGAGGCGTTTATCTCCGCCGAGGACAAGAATTTCTACACCCACGCCGGCGTCGATCCGGAAGGCATTGTTCGCGCCGCTATCGTGTTCCTTCAAGGCGACAGGCATGTCCAAGGCGCCTCGACCATCACCCAGCAGGTCGCCAAGAATTTTTTGTTAACGAACGAGCGGTCCTTCGAGCGGAAGATCCGGGAGGTGCTCCTCTCGTTCCGGATCGAGGGCGCCTATTCCAAGGAGAAGATTCTCGAGCTTTATCTCAACGAAATCTATCTCGGGCTCGGGAATTACGGTGTCGCCGCCGCGGCGCTGAACTACTACGGCAAGTCCGTGCATGAGCTGACGATCGCGCAAGCCGCCTATCTCGCTGCCTTGCCGAAGGCGCCGAACAATTATCATCCTTTCTTGAAGCGCGAGCGGGCGATCGAGCGGCGCAATTGGGTCATCGACCGCATGGTCGAGAACGGCTATGTCTCGCGCCAGGACGGCGAGAAAGCCAAGGCCGAGGGGCTCGGCGTCAATCTTAGGGTCCTTTCGCCCAATGCTTTCGCCGCCGGCTTTTTCGCCGAGGAGGTCCGCCGCGAACTCAGCGATCGTTACGGCGAAAAGAAACTCTATGAAGGCGGTCTTTCGGTTCGCAGCACGCTCGATCCGAAAATGCAGCTGCTGGCACGGCGCGCCCTGGTCGACGGCCTTGTCCGCTACGACGAGGCGCATGGTTTTCGTGGTCCCATGCGCCACATCGACATCAGCCAGGATTGGGGGATTCCACTTGCCGATATTCCGGCCCTGGGCGATGTCGCACCTTGGCGGCTCGCCGTCGTTCTCGATGCCGCCGATGCCGGCGCGCGAATCGGCTTGCAACCCCACCGGGAAAAATCCGGCGAGGTCGAGCGCGAACGCGAATCCGGCACGCTCGCCACCGCCGGACTTCATTGGACCCGCGGGACTGGCTCCCGCGCCTCGCTGGGGCCGGGCGATGTGATCTATGT
>JBAUNU010000558.1:0-4025 GCA_049579405.1 Methylocella sp. | reverse complement strand
AACCTCGTCTGGACCCCGCTCAAGGGCTTCGATATCGGCGCCGAGTTCATGTATGCGTATCTCCATCAGACGCGGCCGGTTGGTCTTGCCCCGGATGCGGTGCTCACCGCAACCGGCCTGCCGGCCTTCAGGCCAGACACCAGCCAATACGCGGGCCGCCTGCGAATCCAGCGCGCATTCTGAAACATCTGGAGCGTAAGCGCGGATACAAAGAGGCGTCTCGCGCCTGTGCGTTTTGCGCTGCGAGGCCGCGCGCCTCATGGCTGCCGCGCCGCCACCCTGGGCGCGTTGGGAGCTTTGAGGACCAAGGTTTCAATGCGGTCGCGCTCACGCTTAAAATTGGCGAGCATGCGGCCGTCGAATTCCCGCGTGCGGGCGAGCTTGACCCGCATCGGATCGACGAAATGGCCATTCACTATGATTTCGTAATGGAGATGCGGCCCGGTGGCGAGGCCGGTCTGACCGAGATAGCCGATGACCTGGCCCTGCCGCACATGGGCGCCCTCGATCGCCCCGCGGGCAAACCCAGACATGTGATTATAGGTCGTGATGTAGCCGTTGGCGTGCTGAATCTCAATGCGGCGGCCATAGCCTGAATCCCATTCCGCCTTGACGATCGTGCCATTGCCGGCGGCAAAAATGGGCGTGCCGGTTGGCGCCGCCCAATCCACTCCCGTGTGCGGGCGGTAATAGCCGAGGATCGGATGAAACCTCATGCCGAAGCCAGAGGTAAACCGGCCCCCAACAATCGGCATGCGAACCAGGAATTTGCGCGTCGAGCGGCCGTCTTGATCGTAGTAATCGACAAGACCGTCATCCGGGGTCTGGAACCGGTAGTAGCGGAAAACCTCGTTGCGGGCGGTGATCGCCGCATAGAGAAGCTCGTGGTGTCCCTCGCCTTCCTCGCTTTCGTCGTAGAACGCCTCGAAGGAATCGCCGGCGGTCACCGCTCCTTGAAAATCGACGTCATTGGCGAAAATCCGGACGAGATCGTCGATGACCGGACGCGGAATTTCCTGTTTCAGCGCGGTTTCGTAAAACGAGTCGTAAAGGCGCATGCCATCCGCGTCATCGGCATCGTCGCTATCGTCCCGGCTCGGCCGCTTGGCGTGACGCGGCGGGGTCACCCGGACATAGCCGCCGCGGTCATTGATCGCAATGTTCGTTTCCAAGGTTTCGCCGGAATAAACCGAAAGGCGCGCCAGGGTCATGTTGGCGCCGGAGCCGTCGAGATCGGCGAAGAGGAGTTTGAGGCGCGCCCCTTCCGGCACCGCGGCTTCGCCCCGCGCGGCGCCGAAAGCGCCAACAATGCCGATGACCTGGTCCTTCTTCAGCCCGGCGCCGCGCAGCACGCCTTCAAGCGTCTCGCCGTGGCGGACCACCACGAGACGCTCCTCCATTTGCGTCGGCTGCGCGACTTGCGGCGAACGGCCGACATTGGTCACGTTTTCAGGGACCATGCGCACTTCGATCGTGGAAAATGGAGCGGTCGTGATCGGCGACTCGGGATTGGCATAGGCAAGGACGCCCGGAAGATTGGCACGGGACGTCCGCATCAGAAGAAGTTGCGGTGGCAAGGGCAGCGGCTTGGCGCCCGCCGCGAGCGTGTTTTTTACCTGCTCGGCTACCTGGGCCTGGACCTCTTCCATCGATAAAGCAGCCGATGGCGAAAACGCCCCGTTTCCCAGATCGCTGGTGGACCACGAGATTTCGGAATCGTCCTGAGCCGGCTCCTGCACGGCATCAATCGGACTGCGCGCGTCGGCAAGAACCTTCAACGGATTAAACGGAGGAACGTCCTCGGAGAGGCCGATGCTCGCCAGTGTCAGTGTGGTCTGAACATGGGTGAACGTGTGGACCTGGACAACCTCCTTATCGCCGAGGGTGAGCGTGGTTGGCGCCTGGAACCTCTGCTTTCCGGCGACGATATCGACCGCCTTGACGAGACGATCGCCCTTGTGCGGATTGACGCCGAAATCCAGGTTGATCTCCTTGCGCTGAGACAGCGAGGGCGCCGGCGCCTCGGCGAAATATGTTTGATGCCCAAGCGCCGCATAGATCGCCGATCCGATGAGCGCGGCGCCGGAAAGACCGGTTAGAAGGGTGCCGGATAACCAGCGCAGCGAGACTCGCCGTCTATCGAAGGAAGCGTGGCGGGCGCCATCGGCTTCTATGGCGGGATCGACTCCAAATTCGATATTGGCGCGCAACTGGGCCGGCTGAAGGTAAACGCCGAACCGCTGACTTCGCACCTGCGCACCCATCGTCATCGCGTTGCTTTCGATCCTGGGAACGGCGGCGCCAAAATTCATGTGCGCGGACCGGCCAGGCAGGAGACGGAAACGAGCCCGCGCGCGTAGGGCCATGGAAGGCTTGTCGAATTGCTCCGCCGGAATTTCACGGCGAAGGGAGCCTCGTTGTTCGAGAAAAGGGGGCACCACGCCGGACAGACAACCGCAATCGCTTCGTTACGACGACCCTCCGACTAAATCTTTTGAAAATGGCTCAAATACGGCGTAGCTCACGGAGGTTGTGCGGGGCATGTGTTTGCGGCAACCTCCTGCCGAGGAGGTTTTCGCGCGCCGGGAAGGCGCCACCTTATCATTTGTCATCCGGGCCGGGCTATTGCGGCAAGGAACTCGCACATCCTCGCCGATACCGTAGGCCTCTTCCTTTATGCCGTGATTGCTCCCGACGGCATCAGGTGTAAAAGTCTAGGCCGTGTTGACGGTTTCGATCCAGAGCCTCGCGGCTGCGATGCATAGCATTGAGACGAAAGCTCTGGCGGTTTTCTCGTAGCGGGTGATACGGCGAAACTGCTTGAGACGGTTGACGCATCGCTCGATTATAGGCTTGGTGATCGTATTCGACCGGCGTTTTGCGGTTCGATCGTCGGAATGACCCCCGGCGCGCGGAGAGTTGTCTTGCACCAGAACGATTTCCACCCGAGCCTTCGTGCGATTAGGCGATGATATCCGGCGTAAGCTGATCTTCGAGAAACGCCAGACGGTCGCGCAACGCGAGTTTTCGCTTCTTGAGCCTCTGGATTTGCAGCCGGTCGCCGGTACCAAGATGGAGCAATGCCTCAATCGCGGCGTCGAGGTCGCGATGCTCCTGACTCAGACGCTCGAATTCGGCCTGCAATAAAGCGCGGTCATCCTCGCTCAATTTTTTTGCCATGATGCGCCGTTTCTCCAGTTTGCCTTAGCAATTTAGCTTTTATTTTAGCTTACTGGCAAGCCAGCTAAAGAACGCGTGTTTGCATGAAATCGATCCTGATGCCATTCAGCCGCCATCGGTCTGCAGAACTCCACCGGCGAAAAGCGCGCGCAAAACCGGCGGCAGATTTTCGGGAATGTCCTCGGCGATGAGGCCCGGCCCAAAATGCCGGGCGGCGGCGCCATGCAGCCAGACGGCGGCGGAAGCGGCCTCTAAGGGCGGCATGGATTGGGCAAGAAGGCCGCCCGCGATCCCGGCCAATACATCGCCCGAACCGGCCGTGGCGAGCCATGGGGGCAAATCCTCGCCTATGGCCGCCAAGCCCTGCGGATCCGCGACCACCGTGTCGGGGCCTTTCAAAACCACCACCGCGCCGCTCAACGCCGCCGCGGCGCGCGCGCGGTCGAGTTTTGACTCCGAATGCAGGCCGTCGAGATGCGACAGCACGACTTGTTCCAACATATCGAGACCAAGCCATTGGCTTTTGTCATTTTGGCTGGCACGGCCGAAGAGGCGCGCGAATTCGCCATCGTGCGGCGTGAGCACGACCCCCCTGCCCCGCCGCCTGATCATTTGCGCGAGACCATAAGCATCGTCTTCAAAGCTCGTGAGCGCATCGGCGTCGAGCACGACGGCGCGGGGCAGCGCTCCGGATTCCCCGCCGGCATTGAGCGCGGCCCGCACCAGGGCCCGGGTTTTTTCTCCCACGCCCAGCCCTGGTCCCATGACGAGCGTGTTCTTACGGCGATCGGCGAGGAGGCCGGTGAGGCCGTCCGCATTGTCGCACACGCGAGTCATGATCGCGG
>JBAUNU010000557.1:0-1964 GCA_049579405.1 Methylocella sp. | reverse complement strand
GGCGGGTGCCGCGGGCTTCTTCGCCTGCGCGAAAGCGCCGGTCCCCACAACCAGAAAAACGCTAGTCAACCCGGCCGCGCCGAGGCGTTTCAACGAGAAGGGCATCAAATTTCCTTTCCAAGGATAGGCCTTTGGGCCTTTTATAACCGCCTTCGCTCCGGCCGCCCGGCGGCGGCAATCGATGCGGTGATGAAAACCACTCTTTCGGGCCCTCCGGGCGCGAGGACCGCCGTCAAGACCGGAGCAAGGCTCCAACGCCAACGGTTTTATCGCTTCGGTAAGCATTATAGGGCTGGCTTGCAAGCCCCGGAGCGAAATCAAGCGAGGGCGGTTTCCGGCCAAAGCGTGGAGCAAAGCTTCGGCGGTGGCGCAGCGAAAAGCGTGTCTGGAGATGAAGGGTGTTCCGTAGCCGCGCGTCGCAAGAGACAACCCCAGCCCTCACGGCAGCCGGTTGACTTCAAACATCAAGGGGGCGTCGCGGTTGCCAAGGAACCAGTTGTCTGAGGCCCACAACGGCGAGACGCCAGGCTACCCCATCCCCCAGGCAAGGACCCGCCATTTGGGAGGCCGCCAATAGCCTAATACGATGTTGGTCCGGGGGCTTCGCGTAAAAAGAGCGCCTCGGGCGGGAAATGCCCCGCCCTCCGGGGCCACCGTGAGTTTACAGCTCGCAGCCTCTCCGCCCTGCTGCTCTCCCGGCCGCCTCGAATTCCGTCAGCAAGGTGGCGCGGCCACTTGCGAGGCCGCGCGCCTAAAGATTCATGAGACCCAAATTTTCACTAGGATAAGCTGGAAAACGATGGTGAAAATGAGTAAGCCGTTGACAATGGCGACTGCGTGATCGTTCATGGTCCTCTCCCGGTCGGGTACTGATCTTGGCGCCGCGATTTCGCGGTCGCAGTGGTTACGTCGAGCTTTTTGGCGGAAAAGTCAAGTCCGGCAAAAATGGCGTTAAGCCTTGCCGGCACGTTGCCGCCGCTCCGGCCGATTTGGCCGCGGCGGCGCGTGCCAGCGTCACGAAAGCAACGACGCAGCGATACCCATAAATCATTTTCCCGGCGAAAGGAAGCTTTATTCAAGAGCACGCTCGCGCCGCCATTGGGCGGAATTCGGATCGATCCGCTAAATTGCGCCAATGACACATCGCCTGCTTCTTGTTCCTGCGCTAGCTTTCGCCGTTTTTGCGTTGGTTCTTCGCGCCGCTTGTTGCGCCACCCTTGCGGCGGAAGCAGCAAAGCCGGCCGGGGCGCCGGCCATCGCCATGCACGGCACCCCTGCCCTCAACGACCCCTTCGATTATCTGCCCTATGCCGATCCCGCCGCGTTGAAAGGCGGCCGTCTGAAAATCGGATTTCCCGGTACTTTCGATAGTCTCAATCCGTTCAACCTGAAGGCCGGATCGACCGCGCAGGGGTTGAACGCCAATGTCTTCGAGACCTTGATGACGCGCTCTCTCGACGAGCCTTTCACGCTTTACGGTTTAATCGCGCAAACCATCGAGACGGACGCCGATCGCACTTTTGCGACCTTCAGGCTCGACCCGCGCGCGCATTTCTCGGACGGTGTAGCAATTACTTCGGCCGACGTCTTGTTCACCTTCGACCTGCTGAAATCCAAAGGGCGACCGCAACAGCGCGCGGCTTATTCTCTCGTCAAATCGGTCGAAACGCCAGACGCGCTGACCATCCGCTACGATCTTTCCGGCATCGGTGACCGGGAAATGCCCCTGACGTTGGCGCTCATGCCGGTGTTGCCGCGCCATAAGACCGATCCCGCGAAATTCGACGACGCTAGTCTCGCAATCCCAACCGGCTCCGGACCCTACCTTGTCGCCGATGTCAAGCCTGGCGAACGCCTCGTTCTTCGCCGCGATCCGGATTACTGGGCCGAGGATCTGCCGGTCCGCCGCGGCCTATTCAATTTCGATGAGATCGACATCGAATATTTTCGCGACGCCAACAGCC
>JBAUNU010000556.1:0-1718 GCA_049579405.1 Methylocella sp. | reverse complement strand
GGCCGAATGGCCGGCCCGCTTGCAAAACCTCGCCAAGGGCCCGGTGGCCGCGCTTGCCCCGGCCGGCGCGGAGATATGGCTCGACGGCGGCCATAACGCCGACGCCGGGCGCGCGCTCGCGCAAGCAATGGCGGAGTTCGAGGACAAGACGCAAAGGCCGCTTGTCATCGTCTGCGGCTCGCTCGCGTCCAAGGATACGGGCGGGTTCCTCCGGCCGTTCAAGGGCCTCGTCCAGGAAATTCTCGCCGTTCCGGTGAACGCGGACCAATATGGCAAGCCCGCCGCCGACGTCGCCGCGGCCGCCAATGCCAATGGACTCCGCGCGGCCGTGTGCGAAAGCGTCAAGTCGGCGCTGTTGTTCCTCGGCGCGCGGGGTTGGCGCGCCCCGCCCCGCATCTTGATCGCGGGCAGTCTCTATCTCTCCGGCGAGGTGCTGGCCCTCAACGGCACGCCGCCGGAATAGGGATTTGTCAATGCATCATGCCTGCGCCCCCCGGATATGGTCGCGGCCGAGGGACGGTGAAAACGGCTGCTCCCGTCGAGAGGTAAGAACGTGGCCAATCGAATCGCCACAAGCATCAGGATGGAGCAGCCATGAAGTATTTTTACTGGACTGTCGCCAATGGGCAGCACGGCAAAGAACCGGCGTTTGTCGCTTCCTTTGATCGGCGAAGACCACGCATGAGCACGTGTCGTCTTATACCAACGGCATTAGGTTATGACCGATGCCTAGAGTTTATTTTTTGGCTGCGCGGTTTTTTGGGTCCTTCATCGCCAGGAGCTTTTCGCGCAGGCGCCCGGCCTTCTCGATATAGTATGCCCCCTTGGCCTTGTTATATTCTTCCAAGGCGCCACCAACAGCTTCGAGCGCATCGTCGAGATGACGCGGCTCGCGGTCCTTGGTGAAAATAGCACGATAGACCTCGCCGAGATTGTTCTGGGTCATCGCCCAATCGAGCGGCGCGCGCTCGCGGGTAAATTCCTGCAAGGCTTCGCGAAAGGCGGCGACGGCCTCTTCGAGCCGAGCAGTCCCGCTCTGCCGCTCCCCGAGCATTTGCAGCGCAACGCCGAGATTCATCTGGCTCATGGCCCATTTGAGCGGCACGCGCGCGCGGGTATATTCCTGCAAGGCTGCCCGATAGGCGGCGACCGCCTCCTCGAGCCGCGCCGTCCCGCTCTCCCGCTCGCCGAGCATTGCGAGCGCGTTGCCGAGATTATTCTGGGTCACGGCCCAATCGAGCGGCGCGCGCGCGGGTATTTTCCTTTAAGGCCTCGCGAAAGGCGGCGACGGCCTCTTCCAGCCGTGCCGTGCCCCCCTCCCGCTCGCCGAGGGTTTCGAGCGCGTTGCCGAGTTTCACCTGGGTCGCGGCCCAGTCACGCGGAAAGGCGTTACGGGGCCGCAGTTCGGCGAGATGGCGGTAGCGCTCGATCGCCGACTGCGCCGCGGCGTTATCGCCGAATTCATTGCCCTGCAGGTAGAGCGCATCGGCCTCTGCGTTAAGGTATTTCCAGAGTTCGTCCTCATGCCCTTGCGGCACCTTTGCGGCCGCTTCGGCAAAGTGCTGGGCGGCCTCCGTATAGCGCAATTGCGTTAGGTTGGGGACTCATTCAAATCCATGCGATCATTATGGCTGCGAGGGCGAGACCAGAGAGATAGTTTTGCGCATAGCGGTCATATCGGGTTGCGATGCGTCGCCAGTTCTTGAGCTTGCAGAACA
>JBAUNU010000555.1:0-3873 GCA_049579405.1 Methylocella sp. | reverse complement strand
GGCGGCATGGGCTCGTCGCCGCGTGGCCGACGAATGACCCGGGCCTCTCCCGCGCGGACCGGCGCGAAATGCAGTCGCTGCTCATGCGGCGCGGCTACGATCTCGACGGCAAGGCCGATGGCGTCGTCGGGACCAAGACGAAACAGGCGATCGCCGATTTTCAGTCAAGCTCCGGCTTGTCGCCCAACGGCCGCGCCTCGGCCTCGGTGCTCGCCGCCCTGCGGGGACGGTGAAGCAACCAATCTTAAAAGGAGACCGGGGATCACGCGTCGTCGCCATGCGCGGCCTCATTGATATTTATGGTTTTCATGTTGGAAAAGTCGATCGCGACGGGCTTTTTGTCTCTGGCGGCCATTACCTGCAGTGTTTTTATCACATGCTCAAGCCTTCGATAGACTTCCTTGTACTCCTCCGTCGTGGTCGATAAAGCAAGGGGGTTCAGGCAATATTCTATGATTTCGCGCGGCCGGTCGAGTTTGTTCATCTTCATCGCTCCTTCGCATACCGCCCTTTCGTCCCAATATAATTGTGTGATGAAAAAAGCAAAAACCCCGCGTCCTCGCCCTGACCGTTGCGGCGCTGCATGTGATCGGCACTTGCGCGATCGCCGGCCTTCGCGCCACGCTATCTCCGCCGCAGAAAACGCTCTATCTGTCGCGGCGAAGATAGATCTGGCGCACCCGCAGGGATAGGCCGCGCGGCGCGTCGGCGATGCCCGCGACGGGGACGAGCGTCACCTGCAAGCCCCCGGATCCACTCGAAAGAACGAGGTTCGAGACATCGAAGTCGCGGCTGACCTCGATGCCTTGCGTCTGGCCGCCGCCATATTTGGGGGCGATCGCGATATATCCCGCGAAGTGCGGATCGTTTGCCGAGGTCTTGGGGGTCGCGTCCGGCTTGCCCACGAACACATTTATGCGGAGCGGGCGAACCGGCTGCCCGCTGACCCCTTCGATCGCGAGGATTACCGGAGCGCCACGGTTTTGCTCGGCGCGCAGAGCCGGCGCAAGCTCGGGAAGCGGCGTCAAGGTGACCGTCGTGGGAGCGCTCCCGAGGGAGAGGCCAGCGACCGTGGTTGTCAATGCCAATGCCTGGCCTTGCGCGCTTGCAGGGCCGCCCCATAGGCCCATGCCGAGCATACTCAGTAAAGCCTGAAGAAGGAAGCAGCTTGCACCGAGCAGGAGTGCATGGGCAGGCCAGCAGTCACGAAATAAGACCGCTGGGTGCCCATGCGTGGCGCGTCTAAAGCCGGTCAACGTAGATTTTCTTAAAGCTGACGCCGCTTGGCGCTGCCGGGGCCAGACCTTCGGCGGCCGCCGGAACGAGGGTGACGGTCAGGCTGCCGGCGCCCGACTTGGCGACTTCAGCGAGCGCCGCGGTAATTTCGAAGGCAGCGTTCGTGCTGGGGTGATCGTGCCCTCCCGCCTTTTTGCTCTTCGCGAGGACGGTCACCATGCCGACGAAATTCGGCACGTCCACTCCCGTCTTCGCAGTTGCGTCCGGCAGATTGAGATAGACCCGGAAGAGTGTCTGGGACGCCGGGGGGACCTCGATTCCCTCAATGTGTAACACATATTGGGGCGCCGCTTCCGCTGTCAGCGCGGCGAAGGAGTCGGCGACCGGCGGCGGCACCACAATTGACTGCGTCACCGGGGCCGAACCCAGCGCCGTCGTGGCAGGGGCGTTTTCGACGGTCAACGCAGGTTCTGGCGCGGCGGTGGTGGCAACCGGAAGGCGAGGCCGCTGGGTGAATGACCAGACTGGCTGCGGCGAAGGCGGCTGATACTCGCTTCGCAGCGACTTTACCGGATCGATCAGGTCGGAGATAGCGGTTCGCGTCCAGACTGAATTTTCGTCGTAGAACTCCCAGCCATGCGAAAGCCAATCTTGATCGGTGAAGTTTTGATGGTGCGGCGAAAGACCAAGCCAAACGCTCCACAGCCGGTCGATATTGCCGTGGTGGCTGAAGAAGACAGGGTCCTGCGCGGCCGTGGTAAGCACGCCCATGTCGTTTCTGCCGTCGCGCATTGTCGTATCGCCGGTCCAAACATGCACCGGGCCGTGCGGCTGGTTTTCGATCGCGCCAGAGCTTTCGTTCTGCGACCCCATGAAGAGATTGTTGGTAGGCGCGTTCATGGTAAGACTCATGACGCGCGCGCCCGCGATGTCCACTGGTATGCGGCTGCCGGGCCGCGCCGACCGCAATAGATCGTAAAGCGGGTTGGACCTGTTGTTGGGGTCGCCATAAATGGAGGGAAACATCTGCCTTCCTTGCGAATCCCAATCCCAATAAGGCAACGCGAAGGTGTCGTCGTTGATGAGCTTGCAGAGAATTCTCTCATGAAAATAAAGAAACGCGCGATGCCAAGGTAAAAATAGCCAGCTTCCGTGGATGTCCGGAGCGGCGCGGCCATTGCTGCCGCCGCCGCAATACCAGCAATGGACATGACCTTGGCGCAACCAGCCACGGGGATCGTCCGGGTGTTGCACGGTAAGTTTCCTGAGCGCGGCATAGGCGGCTTTCAGCCGGTCGGCCTCCGGTTTCGATAGTTCGAACGCGCTCTTCCGGGTGCGGACCGGCAAGGATGGCATTGGCGCGAATGCCGCCGCGGTTTTTCCGCCGACGCCTGGGGGCGTGCAGTCCCTTGGCTCGTCCGACCCCCGTTGCGCCAACGCTTGCAGGCCCGGGGCGGCGGATCCCGCGATCGCGATGGCCGATCTGCCAAAGAGCTTTAGCAAGCTTCGACGCTGCATGGCGCCAGTAAACGGACTCAGGGCATCATCATATTTGTTCATGGAATCCTCCCTGAATAACTTTGCTAAGGGCTGCGCCCGAGGAACGGCGACTCCGCTCAACCAAGCCGACACTGGATTCGCTGAAATTTCCGAAGTGCGGGCCGCCCCTCGCGCTGCCTAAATCACAGCAGTGCAGAGGTTAATATGCACGTTGGAGATTGCATTTCAACCCGCGCAAAACGCGTCATGGAAGGCTGAAAAGGCGCCGGGATTGAGAACCAAGCCTTGGTGGGGGAGGTAGGACTCGAACCTACGAAGGCCTAGCCAGCGGATTTACAGTCCGCCCCCTTTGCCGCTCGGGACACTCCCCCAAATGCCCGAAGGCTTGGGCGCACGCGCTTATGCGAACCGGACTTGCCGCTGTCAACTCAAAACGCCCCCCGGAAAATTCCGCCGCACCGATGCTTCGCGTTGCGCGCTCCCGGTTGCCGTGACAGGAACTAAGCTCATCCTCCAACGGTCTGGTCCCGCGATTTGACACGCGACAATTCGAAACTTTCAAGGGCGAGGTCCGGCGCATCCGGCAAGCATCACAAAACGCCGGATTCTTCTCCCCGCCAAGCCGCCCCTGACAAAGCCTGGCGCCCGGAGATTCCCCCGGTCCGGACAGGGGAGAGCGCGCAAAATCTCGCGGGGGCCAAGGCGCCGATGTTCCGGCGCAAGGCCAGCGGCGTTGCTGTTCTTTATGGCTTTCACGCGGTGCGCGAGGCCTTGCGTGGCAAGCGGCGAAAAATCCTCGATATTTATGCCACCGAAGCCGCCGCCCGGCGGCTCGAGGGTGAAATCGCGAGTGCCGGCCTTTGCCCCCATATCGTCACGGCCGAGGACCTCGCCCGCCGTCTTGGGGCGGGCGCCGCGCATCAAGGCGTCATGCTCGAAGCCCTGCCGCTGGAGCCCCTCGACCTTTCGGACATTGAGTCGCGAAGCGGCATCGTGCTCGTGCTCGATCAGATCACCGATCCGCATAATGCCGGCGCGATCCTCCGCACGGCCGCGGCTTTCGGCGTCGATGCCGTGGTCGTGACCCACCGCCACGCGCCGGAAATGGCGGGCGTCGTGGCGAAAGCGGCTTCCGGC
>JBAUNU010000554.1:0-3478 GCA_049579405.1 Methylocella sp. | reverse complement strand
ATTCGCATGTGGAGCCATTGGGCCGAGATCTCTACCTCGCTTGGGTTCTATCGAGCCGCTGGCATCCTAGCGGCGGTCACCGCAGCCGCGCTTATCGTTTCATGGTGGCTGAACACGGGCAATGAATAGGGCGCGACGAATATGCGGATAAGCTTCGTATTTTCATTGATAGTTATAACCGCCCTTTAAAATTTTTCAGGGATAGTGCCTTCGCCAATAACCGGCTGCCCGGAAGACGCGCCTACGAAGGGGGGTGCTGGAACGGCGCCAACATTTCCTCGGCTCTGGCGAAAAGCTCTGGCGCCACCTCGCAATCCGCCGCCGCGGCATTCTCCGTCACTTGTTCGGGACGGCTTGCTCCAATGATCGCCGAGGACACCGCCTGCCTGCGCAAAACCCAGGCAAGCGCGAATTGGGATAAACTCAAGCCTGCTTCTCCTTCGGCGATAAGCTTCACCTGTTGCACGGCCGTCAGCACGGGAGCCCGCAGCCACCATTCCGGCAGCATCGCGCCCATTGACGCATGACCGGCCCTGGACCCCGCCGGCGGCGGTGCATCAGGCCTATATTTGCCGGTCAAAACCCCCTGGGCGAGCGGCGACCAGACGATCTGGCCGATACCAAACTCGTCGCAACGAGGAAAAATCTCGTCTTGCGGAGCGGGCCAAAGCATCGAATATTGCGGCTGACTCGATACGAAACGCGCGACGCCGGGCATCTTTGCCGCCGCCTCGATCTTGTCGAGCGGCCATTCGCTAAAACCAATATACCGCGCCTTGCCCTGACGGACTGCCGCGGTCAAAGCCTCCATCGTTTCGTCAAGCGGAGTTTCCTCGTCGTGGCGGTGGCACTGATAGAGATCGATATAGTCCGTCCGAAGACGTCTCAGCGAAGCGTCGAGCTGCTTGACGATCTGGGCGCGGGAAAGCCCTCTATCCGTGTCGCTCATCGCGAAAAAAACCTTGGTCGCCAGCATGTAGGATGTGCGATCGATGCCGTGCAGCGCCTCGCCAAGCACGTTCTCCGCTGCGCCGCGGCCATAAACATTCGCGGTATCGAGGAAATTGATCCCGAGGTCGAGCGCCTTGTGGATGCAAGCGATTGCCTGGCGCTTTTCGACGCCGCCCGAAAAGGTCAGCCAGGAGCCCAGCGAAATGACGGGAACTTGCAAGTCGCTGGCGCCAAGCTGGCGGTATTTCAAGGCGAAGCTCCCAAGATCAAGTTCTTAAGGCGAAGGCAAGCTCCGCGCGTGCGATGTCACCGGCCTACGGGGCCCGGACGGCGGCGAACATCACGCGCTCTTCGCAAGCGATTGCAGCCCGATATCGATGACGCGCGCTTTGTCCTGGCGAGCGGTACCGCGCGGGGCAGCACCGGACAAACCTCGATGCAAGCCGCCGCTCTGTCGCCCGTCAGAATCCCTGGGCCGCGTGGATGTGCTCCGAGGGGTCGAGGCAATTTGGAATTGCAGGTGCCTCACGGCCGCGCGGCCACCAACATCTTACTTGAGATGCTGGGCGAGAAACTTGTTCATCTCGAACATTGTCACTTTGTTCTTGCCGAAAACCGCGGCTAATTTTTCATCGGCGAGAATTTCCCGCTTGTTCGCTTCGTTTTGCAGCTTGTGCTTCTTTATGTATTCCCACATTTTGCTCACGACCTCGGTGCGCGGCAAAGGGTCCGGCCCGACCACGGCCGCGAGTTCCTTCGAAGGCTGCAAGGGCTTGGCGAAGGCGCTTGGCACCGGCTTGGCCTTTTCTGCCCCGGGCGCTTTCGAAGCCTTGTCCTTTTCGGGCGCGCCCTTGCCGGGCGTGGCTTTTTTACCTGTGTTCGTCATCCGGTTTGCCTCCATTCATATTAGCGCGAGCGCATGCCGGCGCGACACTGCCTCCGGCTCGCATGGTTTAAACGAGCTTGACATGACGGAACCCCAACCATCGCGCTCCGTCAAGCGGCCTGCCCAATCTTTATCCAAGCGGGTTCGCGATCGGGTCCGGCCTTGCTGCCAAGCCCACCGGGATTGGGCCTGCCCGAAAAACCGGTGGGACCGGTTCGAGAACTCCATCAATTTCTGATTCGCCTAGCAACTTAAGCCACTTCTTCGCCGTTCGGCCGATTTTCGGCTGGAATCGGCGGAGACGATCGAAAGTTTTGGGGAAAACTGGTTTTCGTGGGAAATTGGCTTAATGCAACGGTGCCATCGAAAGACCGTGACCTGCGCATCGTGGCGGGTCAGCGGCGGCGCAACCAGAGGCCACCACCCGGATTGGACAGGATCTCGGGTGCGTCTCGCTCAACCAGGGCGCGCTCGGTGCGGACAAAATAGTCGTTGAAAAACATGATTTCCCAATCCTGGTTCCCCGTCAGGTAGGCTCGCAATGTATAAATCTCGTTCCACGAGTAATTTCTGCCCAGGACCCACTCCGCGGGATACTCAAATGGGAAGACCACATCATGAAAATGCACGACGACGCCGGAGCGAAGCCGCGGCAATATCTCAAATAATTCATATTGCACATCGGACCCGGTCTTCACGACATGCGTCGAGTCGATGAAAAGCAGGTCGTTCCCTTGTAGATCATCAAAATATTCTAGCGGCACGTCCTGGACACAGGAGGTTACGATTTCGACGCTCCCTTTGTCGCGAGGTGTCCACAATGACTGCAGCCCCGCGGGGTAGGGCTCAATGAAGCTGCATCGTGGGCGTTCTACGAAGAACCGGTCGAACGTGTCGAGCGCGACCGCGGATGACGAGCCAAATCCCACCTCCACCAGCCGTGCCGGTCGCAGATGCCGCAGCATGCAGGTATGAATGATAGCATCGCCGATGCCGTAGGTGGAGGAGGAGTTGTGATACGCCGTGCCGGATCGTTCGCGGCGAGGGTGCGTGCTTCCGCGAGAAACGGTCTCCAGCTTTCCCATAACATGACTTGCGCGCCGTGTGCGAGGTCGATGCCAGCCAGATCAGAAGGTGGCGACGTCAGCCACGGATCGCGGTACCGCCGTTTGAGCTCGGCCGGATCACAAATCGGAGAATAGAAATGTCCAGGTGCAAAGGCCAAGGGGGCAGTGAATAGGAATCGCACGTTCGACAGGCGCGGCCCAAGCAGCCGTTTGATAGATTTCCGGAGCAAGTCGCCGGCCTTCCTGGCACGCCTCGCCGTTATCCCGCCTCCAACTGATAGCGTTTCCCACCACTTGCTATCAACCCACCCTACGGTGTCAAGCTCCGTTAGGCGCGCAGCTTCACAGCAAGGCCGTTGCCGGGGAGGGCTTCCAATTCATGGTTGAAGATGAAGCTCGACGAATCATCCCTGGTTTTCGCAAGTCGTTCCCACCGTGCAGACCCAGGGCAGACTGTGTGGAAAGTCTGCCTGATGGGATTCCGTTGGCGCCGGCATCCGATTAGAATTAGGCATGACGCACATTCCTGGGCCCGATCGTTCGCAACTTTTGCTTTTGCCGGAGGCGATCGATG
>JBAUNU010000553.1:0-8834 GCA_049579405.1 Methylocella sp. | reverse complement strand
GCATGGGTTTGGCGATTCAGCTTTTGTTCTGCCGAAAGGGAAGCCATCGCCTCGACGATCGCCCCGGAGTCGAAACGACTGGCATTTGAAACGAAAGGCGCCGGCCGCGTTGCTTCCTCGAGACTTTCGATGCCGCAGAGTCCGCAGCCGGTCGGCCCCGCCATGCTGCGGCGGCGGGCGGCATAGGATTTGGCGCGCTCGTCCGGCAACCAGACCCTGAGCTCGATACCGAGTGGTGTCGTGACGATAGCGAGGCTGGCAATCTCGCTTGAACTTTCAATCAAGCCTTCGGTGAGGGCGAAACCAACCGCGAAATCGTCAAGATCACCGGGCGTCGCCATCATCACGGCATGGGTGGTGCCGTTGAATGTGAAGGCGATCGCCGTCTCCTCGGGCACCGTGCGGGCCGAGGCGGACATTTCTCCGCTCCGCCACGCGAGACAGGGAACGCTGAGCGACGGTGGCGGCGGCTGGTCGTCGCCGATGAGGTCTTCATTCATTCTGCGGCTTCGACCGTCTCGGCAATGTGGCGGCTTTGCTCGGCCTGTTTGCGATAGCGCTCCTGCCAGTCGGTCGGCCCGTTCGAGCGCGAGATTTGCACGGCCGTGACTTTGTACTCTGGACAATTGGTCGCCCAGTCGGAGAAATCCGTCGTCACGACATTGGCCTGCGTCGACGGATGGTGGAACGTCGTGTACACGACGCCCGGCGCCACGCGATCGGTGACGAGCGCGCGCAAGGTCGTTTCCCCGGCGCGGCTCGCAACCTTCACCCAATCGCCATCGCGGACGCCGCGCTGTTCGGCGTCATGCGGATGGATTTCGAGACGGTCCTCCTCGTGCCAGGCGACATTTGCCGTGCGGCGCGTCTGCGCTCCGACATTATAGTGGCTGAGGATGCGCCCGGTCGTGAGCAGCAGCGGGAAGCGCGCCCCGGCCCGCTCGTCGGTCGCCACATATTCGGTGATGACGAATTTGCCCTTGCCCCGCACGAAGGCGCCGATGTGCATGACCGGGGTCCCTTCGGGCGCCGCCGCGTTGCACGGCCATTGGACCGAGCCCAATTCATCGAGCTTTGCGAAGGAAACACCCGCGAAAGTCGGCGTCGTCGCCGCGATCTCGTCCATGATCTCGCTTGGATGCGCGTAATTCATGGGAAAGCCCATGGCATTCGATAGCGCCATGGTGATTTCCCAGTCGCCGAACCCGTTCTTGGGGCTCATCACCTTGCGCACCCGTCCGATCCGCCGCTCGGCATTGGTGAACGTCCCATCCTTTTCGAGGAAGGTCGAACCCGGCAGGAACACATGCGCGTAATTCGCGGTCTCGTTGAGGAAGAGATCCTGCACGACCACGCATTCCATGGCGGCGAGGCTCCTCGCCACGTGCGTCGTGTCGGGATCGGATTGCAGGATATCCTCCCCCTGGACGTAAAGACCGCGGAAAGTGCCCTCGACGGCGGCGTCGAACATGTTCGGGATGCGCAACCCAGGCTCTTTGTCGAGGGCGACGCCCCAAGCCTTCTCGAAGATTGAGCGCACGGCGTCGTTCGAGACGTGGCGGTAACCCGAGAATTCGTGCGGGAAGGAGCCCATGTCGCACGAGCCCTGGACGTTGTTTTGGCCCCGCAACGGATTGACGCCCACCCCGCGCCGCCCAAGGTTGCCAGTCGCGAGCGCGAGATTGGCGATCGCGAGCACCGTGGTCGAGCCCTGGCTGTGTTCGGTGACGCCGAGCCCGTAGTAGATCGCCGCATTGCCGCCCGTGGCATAGAGCCGCGCGGCCTTGCGGATGGTGTCCGCCGGAACGCCGGAGACTTTTTCGACGTCTTCCGGGCTGTTGCGGGGCTCCGAGACAAACTCCGCCCAATCCTGGAATTCCTGCCAGTCGCAACGTTCACGCACGAAAGTCTCGTTGACGAGTCCCTCGGTGACGATGACATGGGCAAGCGCGGTCAAGACCGCTACATTGGTGCCGGGCTGCAGGGGAAGATGATAGTCCGCTTCTACATGCGGCATCCGGACAAGGTCGATCCGGCGGGGATCGAGAATGATCAGCTTAACGCCCTCGCGCAGCCTTTTTTTCATGTGGGAAGCGAACACCGGATGCGCATCGGTCGGATTGGCGCCGATGATCATGACCACGTCCGTTTCATCGACCGAATCGAAATCCTGGGTTCCAGCGGACGTGCCGAAAGCGGTCCCCAGGCCATAGCCGGTCGGCGAATGGCAGACTCGCGCGCAGGTATCGACATTGTTGTTGCCGAAGCCGGCGCGAACGAGCTTTTGGACGAGGTAGGTCTCTTCGTTGGTGCAGCGCGACGATGTGATGCCGCCGATGGAGTTCCTGCCATGCGCCGCCTGAATGCGTTTGAACTCGGAGGCGGCATGACCGATCGCCTCGTCCCAGGAAACCTCGCGCCAGGGGTCCGAGACCTTGGCGCGGATCATCGGCTTTAGAATACGATCCCTGTGGGTCGCGTAGCCATAGGCGAAGCGGCCCTTGACGCAGGAATGGCCGTGGTTTGCCTTGCCATCCTTGTAGGGCACCATGCGGACGAGCTCCTCGCCGCGCATTTCCGCCTTGAAGCTGCAGCCGACGCCGCAATAGGCGCAGGTCGTTACCGCCGAATGTTCCGCTTGGCCGATGTCGATCACCGACTTCTCGACGAGCGTCGCGGTCGGGCACGCCTGGACGCAGGCGCCGCAGGACACGCACTCCGATTCGAGGAACGGCTCCATTTGCCCCGCCGAAACCCGGCTCCCAAAACCGCGCCCATCGATGGTGAGGGCAAAGGTTCCCTGGACTTCCTCGCAAGCACGAATGCAACGGTTGCAGACGATGCATTTCGCCGGATCGTAGCTGAAATACGGGTTCGACTCGTCCTTCTTGTCGGCGAGGTGATTGGCCCCCGCGTAGCCGTAGCGCACATCGCGCAGCCCGACATTGCCCGCCTCCGTCTGCAACTCGCAATTGCCGTTGACGGCGCAGGTGAGGCAATCGAGCGGATGATCGGAGATATAAAGCTCCATCACGCCCTTGCGCAGGGCTTTCAAGCGCTCGGTCTGGGTGCGGACCACCATGCCCGGCGCGACCGGGGTGGTGCACGAGGCGGGGGTTCCGGCGCGGCCCTGGATCTCGACCAGGCAAAGACGGCAGGAGCCGAAGGCCTCGATCATATCGGTGGCGCAGAGCTTTGGAATCTTCGTCCCAACTTCCATCGCCGCCCGCATGACGGACGTGCCTTCCGGCACATGCACTTCCATTCCGTCGATGGTGAGCGTGACCGTTTTGTCCGACCGCGACGCGGGGGTTCCGTAATCGATCTCGGTGACTAGTGACATGGCAGTCTTCCTCATTCAGCGGCGGCAAGAGTACGCGGCACGAAATCTTCCCTAAAATGGCGAACGGCGCTCATCACAGGGTAGGGCACGAAACCCCCGAGCGCGCAGAGTGAACCGAATTTCATCGTTTGGCAAAGATCCTCGAGGAGCGCGATATTCTCCGCCGGCTTCACGCCGTCGAGGACGCGATCGATGACCTCGACGCCGCGGGTCGCGCCGATCCGGCACGGTGTGCATTTGCCGCAGCTTTCGATCGCGCAAAACTCCATCGCGAAGCGCGCCATCCTCGCCATGTCGACGGTATCGTCGAAAACGACCAGGCCGCCGTGGCCAACGAGTCCGTCGAGCGCCGTAAACGCCTCGTAATCATAGGGCGTATCGAACAGCGAGCGCGGGAAATAGGCGCCGAGCGGGCCGCCGCATTGCACCGCCCGCACCGGCCGGCCGGATAAGGTGCCGCCGCCGATCGCATCCACGATTTCGCCGAGCGTCAGCCCGAACCCGGTCTCGTAAAGCCCGCCGAAACGGACGTTTCCGGCGATCTGGATGGGCATCGTTCCGCGCGAACGCCCAAACCCGAACCCGGCATAAAAATCGGCGCCGCGATCAAGGACCGTCGGCACCGCGACAAGGGACAACACATTATTGACGACGGTTGGCCTCGCGAACAGCCCCTTATGCGCCGGCAGGGGCGGTTTAGCCCGCACGATGCCGCGCTTGCCTTCCAGGCTTTCGAGCATGGAGGTCTCTTCGCCGCATATATAGGCACCGGCGCCCATCCGCAACTCAAGCTCGAAGGCATGTCCGGAGCCTTGGATGTTGGGGCCGAGGTAACCCGCTTCCCGCGCGATTCGCAGCGCCTCCGAAAAAGTCTTCCCGGCATGGGGATATTCCGACCGGCAATAGACAAAGCCCTTGGTCGCGCCGACCCCGATGCCGCAAATCGTCATGCCCTCGATCAGCGCGAACGGATCGCCCTCCATGATCATCCGGTCGGCGAACGTGCCGCTGTCGCCTTCGTCGGCGTTGCAGGCGACATATTTGCGGTCCGCCGCCGTGTCGGCGACGGTCTTCCATTTGATGCCGGTCGGGAAACCGGCGCCGCCGCGCCCGCGCAGCCCCGATTTTGTCACTTCGGCGACGATCGCCTGGGGGCCGATCTCGAGGGCGCGTTCGAGCCCCTTCCAGCCGTCATGCGCGGCGTAGTCGGAAAGCGAGAGCGGATCGACGAGGCCGCAGCGGGAGAAGGTGAGGCGTGCCTGGCCCGCCAGAAACGGATGCTCCTCTGGCCTGCCGATCCGGAGCGAATGCGCGCCGCCGGACATCAGGCCGGAATCAAAGAGGGAAGCGACGTCCGAAGCCGATACAGGGCCATAGCCGATACGGCCTTGCGCCGTCTCGGCCTCGATGAGGGGTTCCAAGAAGAACATACCGCGCGAGCCGGTGCGGACGATCTCGACCGGAAGATGGCGCGCCCGGGCCTCGGCCGCGATCCTCGCCGCGACCTTGTCGGCGCCAACCGCGAGCGCGGCGGCATCCTTGGGAACGAAAATACGCGTCATGCGGCGCGCGCCTCTTCGAGTGCCCCGGTGATTTTGTCCAGGTTCAAGCGTCCAAGTGGTTCGCCATCGAGAAGAGCCGAGGGCGACGTGGCGCAAAGGCCAAGGCAATAGACCGGCTCGACCGTCAGTTCGCCATCGCGGGTCGTGCCATGCCAGCCGATGCCGAGTTTGGCCAGAACGGCCGCCGCCAAATCCTCGCTGCCCATGCTTTGGCAGGCTTCAGCACGGCAAAGCTGCAGAAGGTGCGGTGCACAAGGTTCGCGGCGAAAATCATGATAGAACGTCACGACGCCATGGACCTCGGCGCGGGTCAGATTGAGCGCTTCGGCGACGAGCGGCACGGCGGCCTCGCCGACACAGCCGAACTCTTCCTGCAAGGCGTGCAGGATCGGAAGCATGGGGCCCACAAGCCCGGCATGTTCGGCGATAATCTCCCTGGCGCGCTCGGCGTTCCAGGCGGAGGCCCCGGGCATCCGTTTCCCATCCATTTTGTGTACTCTTGGAATATGCGCCTTTGGCCCCCAAAGATCAATAAAATGGTCTTGTAAACTTATCGAGAGTTTCTATCAATCGAAATGTCCGCCAGGTAGTGTCGCAGTTTGAATTTCCAGCAATGGATGGAAGGCGGTCATTCGCCCAAGACTCCTGAATGACGCCAGTGCGCTACATCCGGACAAGCCCACCCCGTGCGGCGCTCGTCTTCTCATTATCGCTGCATTAGTGCGGTCACCAGTTGGTGAAGTCCGAACCAAGTCCAAAATAACACCGCAAAAATAACTACGACCATTGCTCCAAGAGTCTGAATTGGCTTATCCAAAACAGCAGTATGCCTATCCAAAAATTGTTGGAGCATACTAATATTTTTTGCGATGTACGACGCAATAGTAGCGACAATGAAAAGTATAATAATTATTGTCGACAAAGATGCTGCAATAATATTCGTATTCCTTGCATCATAAAACAACTCATATACCAAATTAGACCCGTAAGCACCTGATGATGGATCCAAAGCGATCTGAAAAAAACGAAAAATTAGCATGTATCCTGTTTTAAAAATTTTTGAATGAACAATTGAATCGGGAAAAAATCTTATGGCTGCTGTGCTTATATATGTAAAACTGTATAACGCAATAAAAAATATTGCGATGGTTATAAGAACTGAAATAATATACAATAATATCAACAAGCTTATTTCCATCAACACGCCGAATAGAATAGCCTTAAACGTCCGATGCTTCGCAACAAATACAAGCACAAGCCGCGTCTTTAAAAAATTAAAATAGTCGAACACAAAATTGCCAGGTATTGCGATTAAAATCAGAAATGGCGTCATTATAAGAATATCGCTGCCTACGACAAAGAAAATGATCGCAGTGGTGCAGAACGTGTAACCGGCAACGCGAAGTACGGACGGGAGAATTAACCGGCGATATTGGTGAAACCCAAAGAATACATCAACAAACTTAATGAGCAATAAATACCACTGTGCAGAAAATTTGAATCTGTTTTCTGTTATCAACCGGTGATATTTCTCCAAATCCTCCTTGCTAGAAAATTTTTCAACGAATGCGAACACCCCAAGGATTGAGACCACAGTGGCGCTAAACCATTTCATTGCCTCCGGAAAGGACATCAGCAATTAAGTCAGCCTCGTTTACAGGCGCGCGGCAAGTGACGGCGCCAGGGATTTATAGAGTTTCCAAAAGTCACGTTAAGTGAAGAAATTGGCCTTGCAACCGTTTTTGTACGCGCTCGACAAACGCCCTCCCAGGTGCCTACGTCGTCCCCGGCGTACGCTAATCGGGTCCGACGGTCTTCTGCGAATGCCTGCTTCAGGGTCAACTCCCGTCATCGAGAACTCTGAGCCGAACTTCCGCAAAGGGTCGGAATCGGAATTTCAAACTGAGACACTACCGTCCGCTAATCAAACTTCCATCAATGGGGATCGCTCGAAAGTCACCGTTTGTGCGGCATGGCGAGCCGGCTTGCTTCGGCGATAAGCGCCCGGGTTAATGGCGGAATTGGCTCCCGGTGCGGCGACACGAGCCCGATGATATGAAGTTCACGGGGCTCCGTGATGGGAATCGAACGCAGGGGCTCGCTCACGCCCAGCAGATTGGCGAGCTTTTCCGGAACGATGCAGGCGCAGCCGCCGCTCCGGGCATGCGAAAATAAGACCACCATCGAGTTGGATTCGATAGGCGGCGGCGCGGCGGAATTCGCCAGGAGCCGGTCGATAATGCGGCGGTTTTGCATGTCGGGAGTGAGCAGGCAGAGGGGAATGCGCCCGACATCCGCCCAAGTCACCTCCGCGCGCTCGGCGAGCGGGCTTCCGGCGGAGGTCAAGAGCCTGTACCGCTCCCGGTAGAGCGGCACTGTGTTGAGCTGGCCGAGCGGCTCGTTGTCGAGATAAGTGAGGCCTGCGTCGATTCGGAAATCGTCGAGCATGGCCAGGATGTCGCGGGATGTGCTCGAAAGAATCGTAAAGCGCACATCCGGATGTTTGGCCCGGAAAGGCGTGGTGAGTTCGGCCACCATCGGGAGCGCGGTTGGGACGGCGGCGAGCGTCAAATGCCCGGCGAGCGCGGTCTTGGAGGCATGAACGTCCTGGCGCATGGCGCGCGCGTCGCTGACGATGCGCCTCGCCCATTCGAGCACCCGCTCGCCTTCCGCCGTCAGTCCGTAAAAGCGCGAGCTGCGATTGACGAGCAGCACGCCCAATGTGTCTTCGAGCTGTTTGATGCCCGCCGACAAGGTGGGCTGAGTCACCCCGCAGCTGCCCGCAGCGCGGCTAAAATTGCGTTCCCGCGCGAGCGCGATCAGGAATTCGAGCTTGTCGATCACGGCGCCGCGCCGGACTGCGAGAGCTCGAGGCCGGTGCGAAGGGCGGCCCGCCGGCGCGCCACTGCGGTGATCAAGGCCGCGTGGCTCCAGGCAAGGGACTTGGCCGAGGTCTGGACGCCGGTTGCTTGGTCGAATTGCTCCGAAAGCTCCCCCGAGGTGGGGGTATAGTCCGCGACGGTCGCCATGAATTGATCGCCGCGGCGGAGCAAGGCCTCAAAACATCGTTTTCGATGCTCTGGCGCTTGCAGCGGGAGCGCCAAGGAACCATCCGCCGCGTCCAGCCGAAGCAAGAACTCCTTATTGTCGGTGGTAACCGGAACCTCCGCCCCCGCCGCCGCTTCGGCGAGAGCATAGTAAAATTCCGCCGCGCCGAGCGTCGAAAAATAATAGGCGCCGCCGCTAAAGTAACGGTCGCCCGCATAGCGCCCCATGGCGGGGCCTCGGGTTTCCGGACGGTGTCTGTTGATCGCATAGCTTGCATCAAAGAGCTCCTCGAGCCGCGCGAAGGTCGCCATGACCCTCGGATCCAATACGCTATGTGCGCCGTCCTTGCACCGCGCGTGGATCACCGCGAGGATCGTCGCAAAATCGAGTTCCTTTCCGGCCACCCCGTCCGCGACATCGCGGCGGCTTGGGTAAAAACCTTTGGCGGAGCACCAGTATTCGTCCAGCGATTTCGCGATCGCTTGCGCCGCCGCCCGGCAGGTTTGCATCCGTGCGGTTTCGTCCGTGCCGGTTTCCGCCAGCCATCGGGCGCCATCGGCGAGCGCCGCGTGGTGCATGAGCCGGGTGTAATAGTGGTGGCCCAGCTCTTCCTCCCAAATGTCGAAACAGGGCTCGCGCCAATGCCGGACGATAAACTCAAGATCGGTCAGGATAAGCGCGCGCATGGACGCGCGGGTCGCGTCATCGAGGTCATCGAGAGGCCAAAAGCGCATCAGGGCGAGAGCCCGCAATGCGGGACCATCGTGTTGCGGGCGCGACCATTTGGAGATGTCGAGCGTCCCGTCCGGGTTGAACCGCGGCTCGCCAAGAACGCGATCCCCGGCGATGTTTCGAAGGTCGTTGTCGTCCCGCACATATTG
>JBAUNU010000552.1:0-4704 GCA_049579405.1 Methylocella sp. | reverse complement strand
GCTATGCTCCGGATGTTTCGGCCGCGACGCATCCGCGCCTCGACCGGCTGGTTGCTTATGCGGTTCGCTATTTCCGCTATTTCGTGCGCCCGGCCAAAAAATTTCGCGAGCCGGACGCAAGCGAGCGCGAGGCACTCGAAAATCTTTCCGCCGCGCTCGACGCCCTGCCCCTGGACGCCAGCGCCGAAGCAATTCAGACCGCACTCTACGATGTCGCCCGGCAAATACCGCGCTATCAGGATATGAAAGCCAAGGGTGCGACAGCAAAACGTCCTGGCGTCTCGAACGATTGGTTCGCCATGCTTTATGGCGTGCTGCTCGGCGAAAGCCGTGGCCCTCGATTTGGGTCTTTCGTGGCGCTTTACGGGATCGCCGAAACCCGCGAACTCATCGCCGATGCCTTGAGCGGCGATCTTTTGCGCAAACATGCCGGGTCGCGAGCGCAAGGATGAAACCGCGCCACGGGCCAATACAGCATGGTGTTTTCCGGAGGAGCGGGCCAGACGATGGGATTGATCTATAAAATTGCTCCTGCCTCCTTGTGGCGCAAAGCCCAGGACAAGGGCCGGTTTGACGGCGCGCCGGCCGATATCGCCGGCGGTTACATCCATTTCTCGACCGCGGAGCAGGCTGAAGCGACAGCCGCGAAACATTTTGGCGGCAAGGACGATTTGCTGCTTATCGCGGTCGACACGGAACGGCTCGGCGGCGGCTTGCGGATGGAACGCTCGCGCGGCGGAGCGCTTTTTCCACATCTTTATTCTTGCATGCCGCTCGATGCCGTGGTCTGGGCAAAACCTCTCCCGCTCCGGCCGGACGGCGGCCATGATTTCGCGGGGCTTTTAGAGTGACCGGCTTTCTGGATGCGCTGGCGCGTCCGGTCCTGTTCCGGCTCGATCCCGAGGATGCGCATGAATGGGCCCTTCGGGCATTTAAAGTTCTGCAAACACTTCCCCGGCTGCCTGCCCCGCCAGACGATCCTCGCCTCGCGGTCCGCGCTTTCGGCCTCGATTTTTCTAACCCGCTCGGGCTCGCGGCGGGTTTTGACAAGAATGGCGAAGTTGTCGATGCGATCTTGCGTCTGAGCTTCGGCTTTACAGAGATAGGCACGATCACGCCGCTGGCGCAAGCCGGTAATCCGCGCCCGCGCCTATTTCGCCTTGATCGCGATCAGGCAGCAATCAACCGTCTCGGCTTCTGCGGCGACGGACATGCGGACGTTCACGCGCGGCTCGCAAAACGCGTCCAAAGGCCGGGAATCGTCGGGGTCAATCTCGGCGCGAACACTGACTCCGGCGATGTCCCCGCCGATTATGTGCGGGGGATCGAGGTTTTCGCCGATGTCGCGGACTATTTTGCGATCAATGTTTCTTCGCCGAACACGCCGGGATTGCGCGATTTGCAAAAGCCCGGCGCGCTTGATGATCTCCTCGCCCGCGTGCTTGCCGCCCGCGACGGCCAAGCCGAAAGGTTTGGCCACAAGCCGGTGCTTCTGAAGATCGCGCCCGATCTTACGCTCCCCGAACTCGACGAGATCGTCAAATGCGCAAGATCGCGGAAAATCGACGGACTCATTGTCTCGAATACCACCGTCTCGCGGCCCGCGACGTTGCGCGACCTTTCGGCTAACGAACCGGGCGGCCTCTCTGGCCGGCCGCTTTTCGCGCTTTCGACGCAAATGCTCGCCGCCACTTTTTTGCGCGCGGAGAATCAGTTTCCGTTGATCGGCGTCGGCGGCGTCGACAGCGCGGAGACCGCGTTTGCCAAGATCGAAGCCGGTGCCAGTCTCGTGCAACTCTACACATCCTTTGTGTTCAAGGGGCTTGCACTTGCCGGCGGCATCAAATGCGGCCTCGTCCGCCTCCTCGCGCAACACTCCTATCCCCGGCTCGCGGACGCCACCGGCGCCGCGGCGGCGGATTGGGCCAGCGGAAAACTCAACGCCGACAATTTTCGATAGCGCCACGCTTGCGTGAGGCCGCGCGCGAGAAGAAAAAGCAGAAGCGAGAGCCAGAGCCCCTCATTGCCGAAAGGCCGGAGCAAATAGAAGCTTGCGATATAAAGCGCGAGCGAGACGAGCATCATGTTGCGCATGTCGCGCGTCCACGTCGCGCCGGCGAACACGCCGTCGAGCTCATAAGCGAGCGCGCCCGCTAGCGGGGCCAGCGCGGCAAACAAAAGATAGGCGCGGGCATATGCCCGCACCTGTGGTTCAGTCGTAAGGAAATCGATGAACGGTTTGCCGGAAATGAGCGCCACGGCCGCCAAGCCGGCGGCAAAGGCGAAGGACCAAAAGGCGGTGATACGCACCGCCGCGCGAAAACCCTTGGCGTCCCGCGCGCCGATCGATTGGCCGCACATCTGCTCGGCGGCGGTCCCGAAACCGTCGAGAAAATAAGCCGCGACGAGAATGAGGTTGATCAAAATCGCGTTGCCCGCGAGAACGATATCGCCGCCGCGCGCGCCCTGCGCGGTAAAAAACGCAAAGGCAAAGAGCAGCGCCGTGTTGCGGATGAAAATATCGCGATTGATCGCAAACATCCGCGCGATTTTTCCGCGATCGAGAAACAGCGCGGCGTTCGGCCGGAAAAGATCGCCGTACATGCGCCATACCACAAAAAAACCGGCGATCGCGCCCAAGAGTTCGGCCGCGAGCGTGCCGGCCGCCGAACCGCGCACGCCTAGCGCCAAGCCGTAAACAAGAGCGATGTTGAAGGCGATGTTGACCAGATGCATCAAGACTTGGAGGACGAGCGCCACGCCGGTCCGCCCGCGTCCAACGATGGCGCCGACCACCGCGTAATTGACAAGGACAAAAGGCGCCGACCAAATCCTGATGTCGAAATAAAGCCGCGCCGCGCCGGTGACTTCGGGGCTGGCATCGAGCGCGCCAAAGCTGATCCAGGCAATCGGCGCCTGCAGCAAAATCATTGCCGCTCCGATGCAACCGGCGACGATCAGGGCGCGGATGAGCGTCGCGCGTTGCTCGGGGGCGTCGCCGGCGCCAAGAGCTTGCGCGGTAAGCCCAGCCGTCCCCATGCGCAAAAAACCGAAACTCCAGAAGATAAAGTCGAAAATGACGGCGGCAGCGGCGATCGCGCCGAGAAGATGCGCCTGGCCGAGCCTGCCAATAATCGCCGCGTCGGCGATGCCGAGCAACGGCGTCGACAAATGGGCGAGCGTCATCGGCAGCGCGAGCCGCACCACGCGGGCGTGGCTCACGCGCGGAGGATTTGCTACGGCGTTTGGGTTGGCGGGCAAGGCGTGGCCACAGGGTTCAGCGGGCGTTGCGCATATCCATGAGCCGCAGCACCAGCCAGACCGGAACGACGATTGCGGCGCCCGCGACGATATAATCGGCGATCTCGCGGATCGCATCGAACCCCAGGTCCCAGATTCGATCGACGAGCTGTTTCAGTCCACGAAATACGTCCCAGGGCCGGATGTCGAGCCACATCAGGAAGGCGCCGACGATCAGGGATACGAAAAGAAGGCGCAAAAAGACGCTGCCGGGAGAGCCGCCCAGAAACCGGTTGAGCGGCGTGTGTTGGGGATGCGAGCGGACACCGGACGGGGCGGGCGGCTGTTCAGGCGCCGTCCAATGGGGAGGCGTCTTTGGCGCCAAACGGTCATCTTCGCTCATGCAGGACCTCTCAAATCGAAGCTTAGGGAGGCGGGAAGGCCCCAGCCCGGTTAATTTGGCGGATAGTTTGCTGGTCGTGTCAACCAGGCATTTCAAGCGCAATGGCGGTGGCCTCGCCGCCGAGGGCAACGCTTGCTGAGCTCGCACGGAACGGATCGCCGCGCTTGAGGCGGCTGGGCAAATTCTTAATCCGCGAAGGCGGCGCAAGATGCGATTGCGGTGGCTGCAATATTTGGAGAGCATCGGCGACCATTTGCGGCGCGCCGGGGCGCCTGTGCTCGGCTACCAAATGAAGGTCCCGGATCAATCGCTTGTGGCGGCGGCACGGGCGCGGTCGAAGGTTGCGAGCGATGCGATTGCGGCGGCGACGTTCAGCGCGTAAGCGGAAATATGGAAACCACTGCGAAGCTCACTTGGGATCGCGAATTATCATTGAAACGCCAACACTCGAAAACGGCTTTTCGGCGCGTTGCTCGACAATGTCGAGAAGATGGCTGGCGAAGATGATAAGCCGCGCCGCCTCTTGGGCGGTGATCGCTACATCTCGATGACTAGGTGGATTCTTTGCATGCCCGATAGCACCGGAGAATAAGTGCATCACGGCTTCACGCTCGGCGGGCACAATCGTCATGTCGGTGAGCGGCCCGATTTGAGGATGAAACGCATTGCGCATCAGCGTGGTGCCAACGTCCGAATCAGGATAGCCTGCGCCTTTAGCGTTGGCCGCTTTCCTGACTGTGACTTCGACCTCTTTGAAAGCTTGGTGGACCGCAACGTCGTAATCGCCGCGACGGAATAGCGGCACGACCTTTCGAGCAAAGAGAGCGGGCACGAGATCGTCGGGCAGGATACGCCTCTTGCGGAAAGCTTCTACGTCAGCCCGAGTGCGTAAGTCGGCGGCGCGGCGAGTCAGCCTATACCAGAACGCAGGTTGGTCAGGATCATTGACGATGAGTCCCTGCGTGGTCAGCCAGGAAAGTGCCTCCGCAAACACAAGAGTGATGGGACGTTTCGTGCCTGGCGGATAGGAAGGGCCACTGTCTTGGTAGAGAGAACCCACG
>JBAUNU010000551.1:0-8602 GCA_049579405.1 Methylocella sp. | reverse complement strand
GTGCAGACGAACCCCGTCAAACGGCGCGAAGGTGGCGTGCGCTTTACGCGCAAACTTCCACGCAGCCATTGAAGCACGCGGACTCATGGGAAACTTCGCCCCCGATCAATACAAGGAAATATTGATTTTTCTCGCGACGGCGGGTGTGGTCGTGCCGCTGTTCCGGCGCCTGAGGTTCAGTCCGGTTCTGGGTTTCCTTGGCGCCGGTGTTTTGCTTGGTCCGTATGGCCTCGGCGCGCAAGCGCGGCGCATCGGCTGGCTCGCTCCGCTCGCTCTCGACAATGTCGAACAAATCGCGCCGGTCGCGGAATTCGGCATTGTCTTTCTCCTGTTCATGATCGGCCTTGAACTGTCGTGGCAGCGTTTGGCGATTATCGGCCGGCTCGTGTTCGGGCTCGGCGCCCTGCAGGTCTTCGGCTCGGCCGCCGCGCTTGGCGCCTTGGCCTTGATCCTGGGGGAGTCCCCAACCTCGGCGGCGGTGCTCGGTTTTGCGCTTGCGCTGTCGTCCACGGCCATCGTGATTCCCGTGCTCGCCGAGGCCAAACGGCTCGGAACGACAGCGGGCCGCACGATTTTCGCCGTCCTGCTCTTTCAGGACCTAATGGTGGCGCCGCTCCTGTTCGTGGTCGCCATGCTCGGAACGCACGGCGGCAGCCTCGGCATCGCTGTCGTCTCCTTCCTGGTTCCCGCGCTCACCGGTTTGAGCGTCATCGTGCTCGGCGGCCGACTCGTCATGCCGCCTCTCTTTCGTCACGTCGCGGCGGCGGGATCGACCGAGTTTTTCATGGCGGCCTGCCTGCTTGTGGTCATCGGAACCGGAGTTCTCACTGCGGCGAGCGGGTTGTCGATGGGACTTGGCGCCTTCCTCGCCGGCATTCTTCTCGCCGAAACCGAGTATCGCCGCGAGATCGAAGTAACGATTGAGCCCTTCAAAGGTTTGCTGCTCGGACTTTTCTTTGTCTCGATCGGCGCGAGCCTCGATATTTCTCACATATTTTCCGCTCCGCTCGCGGCGTTCGGCCTTGCGCTTTGCATTATCTTCGTCAAGTTTTGCGTCAACTGGCTAGCCGGGTGGATAGCGCGTCTGCCCGTGCGGGTCTCCACCGAGGCCGCGCTTATGCTGGCGCCCGGCGGGGAATTTGCTTTCGTCATCGTCACCGCCGCCGTCGCCGCCAAAACCATGCCCGCCGGCGCCGGTACGGAGGCGATACTCGCGGTGACCCTTTCGATGTTCGCCGTGCCATTCCTTGGCGCGCTCGCTAAGCGCCTGGCAAGACGGCCCGCCAGACCGGAGTCCGCCGCCCTCCCGGAGCCGAGCCTGGACGGTCCGGCGCCCGAAGCGATCATCGTCGGCTTCGGCCGGGTTGGCCAGCTTGTCGGCGACATGCTCCATGCGCATGCCATCCGCTATTTGGCCATCGATACCGACCCCGGCTTGGTGAAACGGCTCCGCGCCGAGGGACGAGACATCTATTGGGGCAACGCGACGCGGCCCGAGTACCTCACGCGTTGCGGATTGGGGAGGGCCAAGGCTCTCATTGTCACAATGAACAGACCCGCCGACGCGGAAGACATCGTTCGCGACGCGCGCGCCGGTTATCCCGATCTGATTATTGTCGCCAGGGCCCGCGACGCGCATCACGCAACGCTGCTCTATGGTCTTGGCGTGAGTGATGCCATCCCCGAGACGATCGAGGCAAGCCTGCAATTGTCGGAAGCCGTGCTCGTGGACATGGGTATCCCCATGGGCAAGGTCATCGCCTCGATTCACGAGAAACGCGACGAATACCGGAAAATCCTTCAGCCCATCGCAGGCCGAGCCGTAACAAAGCAGGTCATAAAAATGTCCGGTCGTGTGAAGGAAATGAACAAACGGCGAAAGCCGAAAACGGAGGAATGACCCAGGCGTGCAATCCCGCGCGGCTTTTCCAAGCCGCTCGGGGCAGCCGGATCCATCAAAACACGCTGCGCCAGCGCGGACCCCACGAGATCAATTGCGGCGCTTCAGATGGTCTTCGAGATAGGCGAGCGCATCCTGCCGGTCTCTATCATTCGCCGCGGCGACCGCCTTGTCATAGAGATCGATGATCCATTTGTCCTTTTTGGAATCAATCGCGGCTTCCCGCGCCAGGGTCAGCCACATCAGGCCGCGCGCGCGCTGCGGCTGAACGCCTTCGCGGCCCATGAAGAGCGTTTGGCCGAGCAGAGCCTCCGCTTGGAGGTGCCCTTTATCCGCGGCGAGGAATAGCCAGCGGATGGCCTCCCGGCCGTCCTTATCGACGCCCGCGCCGTCGAGGTGCATCCGCGCCAAATTGTATTGGGCGTCCGCATCCCCGAACGTCGTCGCGGCGAATTGGAACATTTGGAGCGCGCGTTGGGGATCGGGACGGACCTCGCTGTTGGCGATCCCCTTCAGATTATAGATCCCAAGCGAGACCAACGCGCTCGACACAACCGCGCGATCGCGCCGGTCCGGGTTGTCCTCATCGTAATTTGTGACGATTCGAGAGAAATAGTCATACGCCTTAAGGTCGTCGCGCGCCACGCCGTCGCCATTCTCATAGATTTTTGCGAGTTTCCATTGCGCCAGCAATTCGCCCCGCGCCGCGGCATATTTCAAGGCCTCGATCGCGGAGGTGGCATTGCCTGAGCGAAACCCTTCCAGACCCGCCTGCAACGCCGCCCAAGGCGTCGCGAAGGTTTGGAGCGGTGCCTTTTCAACCGCCGCGCCATCGGTTGCCTCGAACGCGCCGATGCGGGACCCTGGCAAGCAGGCGGCGAGCCCGAAAAGCACAACCCCGGAAATGCGGCTAAACGTCAGCATAGGCATTTGTTTCGTTCGACGCTCCCGGATGCGTAACGGCTCCGGTACCAGCGGGACCCACGATCTGGGCGTATCTCCATAACGCGCCAGACCCGAAATTAGTTTTACGCGGTTGCCAATCTTTTTTTCTTTTTTCTAATTCCGCATCCCCCAATTGGAGGTTGACGGTTCCATTGATCGCGTCGATCTCGATCATGTCGCCATCGCGCACCAGCGCGATCGGGCCGCCAACAGCGGCCTCCGGTCCGACATGGCCTACGCAAAGGCCGCGCGTCGCGCCGGAAAAGCGCCCATCGGTGACAAGCGCGACCTTGGACCCCATGCCTTGGCCGTAAAGCGCCGCCGTGGTCGCCAGCATTTCGCGCATTCCGGGTCCCCCGCGCGGACCCTCGTAGCGGATCACCAAAACGCAACCTTCCGCGTAGCGGCGCTTCGTCACCGCTTCAAAACAATCTTCTTCGTTGTCGAAGCAAAGCGCCGGCCCCCGGAAGATCAGCGCCGCTTCCGGCATGCCCGCGACCTTCACGATCGCTCCTTCGGGGGCGAGGCTCCCCTTCAGACCGACGACGCCGCCCGTCGCGGTGATCGGCTTGTCGGCCGGCCAAATAACGTCTTGGTCTGGATTCCACACGACTTTCCTTAAGTTTTCGTTAACCGTCCGGCCAGTGACGGTCAGGCAATCTCCGTGCAGAAAGCCATGATCGAGCAGAGTCTTCATCAGCAAAGGAACGCCGCCGGCCTCGAACATGTCCTTGGCGACATATTTCCCGGCAGGCTTCAGATCGGCGATGTAGGGCGTCCGTCGGAAGATTTCGGCTATTTCGAAGAGATCAAACGCAATCCCGCATTCATTGGCGATCGCCGGGAGATGCAGCGCGGCATTGGTCGAGCCGCCGGACGCGGCGACAACGGTCGCGGCGTTTTCGAGCGCCTTGCGGGTGACGATATCGCGCGGACGAAGGTTGCGCGCCAAAAGCTCCATCACCATCTCGCCCGCCATTACGCAGAAGCGGTCGCGAATCTCATAGGGAGCCGGCGCACCGGCCGAATAGGGCAGGGCTAGGCCGATCGCCTCCGAAACTGTGGCCATCGTATTGGCGGTGAACTGCGCGCCACAGGCGCCGGCCGAAGGACAGGCGACCGTCTCGAGCGTGTCCAAGTCCTCGGCCGACATGTCCCCGATCGAATATTGGCCCACCGCTTCGAAAAGATCTTGAACGGTGACCGGCCGCCCCTTGAAAGTTCCCGGCAAGATCGAACCCCCGTAGATGAAAATCGAGGGGACGTTGAGGCGCAGCATCGCCATCATCATGCCGGGCAGGGACTTGTCGCAGCCGGCGACGCCGACGAGCGCATCGTAGCAATGGCCGCGCATGGTAAGCTCGACCGAGTCGGCGATCACCTCGCGCGAAACAAGCGAGGATTTCATCCCCTCATGGCCCATGGCGATCCCATCGGTCACCGTGATGGTGCAGAATTCGCGCGGCGTGCCGCCCGCCGAAACAACCCCCTTCTTCACCGCTTGGGCCTGCCGCATCAGAGCGATGTTGCAGGGAGCGGCCTCGTTCCAGCAGGATGCCACCCCGACCAGCGGCTGATGAATCTGCTCGCGCGTGAGCCCCATCGCGTAAAGATAGGAACGGTGCGGCGCGCGCGATGCGCCTTCCGTCACGTGCCGGCTGGGAAGCCTGGTTTTATCGAAAACGCGATTTTCCATGGCATAAGGGTCCGGATTGGCCGGCTAAGGTCTGATGGCGGGGATGCCGCTGCCGCTGAACGATGCCGCGCGGGGAAGCGGGCGAAAATTCCTGTCACGCCATGCCCGGGCAACCGATGCCGAGCAGATGAGGTCTGACCTCAAAGCTCACTTTAGCAAGTTGCCAAAGACTACAAAAGCAGCTTCTTCTTAAATACACCAAGTCAAAGTGAACTTGTCAGGCCCTGTGACATCAAAACCACAATTTTTTCTCTTTGGCGAGCGATTTTCCGCAAAGCGCCGCATTTTTTCATCGCGCCCCGCGGCTTCGAGGGCTCCCTGGTCACTCCGAATCATGCGGCCGAAAAAGATAACGCTCGGGAGCAATGCCTCCGCGTCCGCCGCGGTCCGCCTTGACCTAGAGCCAGACGAGTCTCAGGGCAAACTGCCTTGGCGCTTCAGAAACCGCGCGAAAGCGGCGAGCGCGACATCGGACACATGATGCTCGATGCCCTCAGCATCGAGTTCCGCGCTTTGCTCCGGAACGCCGACGGCGCGCAGAACATCGACAACGAGGCGATGCCGGGAGCGGACACGCTCGGCGAGGCCATGCCCCTCCGGCGTCAGGAACACGCCCCGATAGAGCTTCGAGGTGGCAAGCCCTTCCCGTTTCAGGCGGGCGATCGTTTTGATCGCCGTCGCGTGCGTCACCCCGAGACGGTGGGCGATATCCGTCGGGCGCGCCTCGCCGCCGCTTGCCAGAAGGTCGTCGATCAATTCGACATAATCCTCGAGGACCGCCGCCGCCTGCGCCGAACGCGCCTTTTCAAAGCGCCGGGCGTGCACTGCCTCGACCGGCAGCTCGGCCGGCGGCGGCCCCCCGGTCACTTTCTTGATCATTAAATTTGAGTCCTTTGGCCGACGATGCGCGCGTGCCACCGCTCCAAGTTCGAACAAAACAGATCCAAGTCAACTTTTTTGAGTTTGATTGTTTTGTAGCCCATGCTACATCTTATATCATGGGGAGCCACAGACGCCTGCCGTCAGGCAAGCTTGGCTTGGATTTGGGAAGCCCTCGCGCAAGGCGCTCTTTCTAAATTTTTAAAAGGCCGCTGTTGTTGACCGCCGCACGAAAGGAACGCCGGATGACGGATGTCGCCGTACAAGACCACCCCGTGAATCGGACGCAGGCCGCTATTCGCGAAGTGCTCGATGGCCGTCGACGCGGCTTGAGCGCCATCGTTCCGATGGTGGGACCGGCGGTTATCGTTTCGATCGCCTATATGGACCCCGGCAATTTTGCGACGAATATCCAGGCCGGCGCGAAATATGGCTATGGGTTGCTTTGGGTGGTCCTGGTTGCAAACCTGATTGCGATGCTATTTCAGGCGTTATCGGCGAAGCTCGGCATCGCGACCGGTCGCAACCTCGCCGAAATGTGCCGTGAGCAATTGCCGCAACCTGTCGTCTGCGCCATGTGGGTGGTCAGCGAGATCGCGGCGATGGCGACTGATCTCGCGGAGTTCCTCGGCGGTGCGATCGGACTCTCTCTCCTGTTCAACCTCCCGCTCTTCTGGGGCATGATCGTCACCGCGATCGTGACCTACGGAATTCTGATGTTCGAGAAGCGAGGCTTCAGACCGGTCGAGCTGATCATCGGTGCCTTGGTGGCGATCGTCTGCCTCTGTTATCTGATCGAGATATTCATCGCCCCGGTGGACTGGGCGGCCGCGGCATTCCACAGCTTCGTTCCGCAGCTCGAAGATGCGGCGGCAGCCACGATCGCCGTGGGCATCATTGGCGCCACCGTCATGCCGCATGCCATCTACCTCCATTCCGGCCTCACTCACGTCCGGCTCGGCGCGCGCGACGACGCCGACCGGCGTAAGGTCCTCCGTTTTTCCAACCGCGAAGTCATTGTCGCGCTCGCGATCGCCGGAGCCGTGAACATGGCGATGGTGATGATGGCGTCCGCCGCTTTTCACGCGGGTCACAGTGACGTCGCCGAGATCGAGACAGCCTATCGCACATTGCTTCCCCTGCTCGGCGCGGGAGCGGCAACGGTATTCTTGATTTCCCTCCTTGCTTCTGGCGTGTCCAGCTCGGCGGTCGGAACCATGGCCGGCCAAATGATCATGCAAGGCTTCGTTGGCTTCAGAATCCCGGTCTGGGTCCGGCGGCTGGTCACCATGGTGCCGGCATTTATCGTCGTCGGGCTAGGAGTCAATGCGACCGACGCGCTCGTCATAAGTCAAGTTATCCTCAGTCTTGCCCTGCCGGTACCCATGATCGCGCTTCTGCTATTCACCCAACGGCCCGACATCATGGGCTCTTTCGCGAATGGTTGGGTGACCCGTGTTGCCGCGACCGCCGGAACCGCGATGGTACTCGTACTCAACTCCGTACTTCTGTTGCAGACGTTTGGTGTGCCCCTGCCGTTCTTGGCGGGGTAGGGCGGATCGTTGCCGCGTGCCGCCGCTCTGGTCGCGCGCTAACGGCTTACCGATTCAGGCTCCGCCAAGCTTTACCAGCGCGGCGGCGAGCTTTTCCATCCTGGACAGATCGTCCTCTCGCCGTTCGCGGTTTTCCTCGACGACATCTTCCGGCGCACGGGCCACGAAATCGGCATTGCGAAGTTTGGCTTCGATTTTGTCCGCGTCGCCTTTTAATTTGGCGATCTCCCTGATGAGACGAGCCTTTTCCGCTTCGAAATCGATGATCCCTTGCAAGGGCAGCGCGGCAATGGTTTTGCGCACGATCATCTGCACGGATTTTTCCGGAGCCTCGGGCGCAAACGAAATCTCCGACAGCCGGGCGAGCCGCATGATGGTTTTGTCCCAATCTTCCACACGGGACTTCGCCTCGGGGGAGGTGTTCACGAGCATCAGCGGGATCTGCGCCGCCGAGGGAACATTCATCTCGGCGCGTACCGAACGAATTTCCGAGACAAGGTCGATGATAAAGCCGATCTCGGCCTCGGCCTCTGGATTTTCGCAATCGTACAGTTCCGGCCATTCCGCAAGGGCCAGCAGACTCGCGCGGGGCAGCGCTTTTGTTGCCGTGATGGCCCACAGCTCCTCGGTCATGAACGGCATGAAGGGATGCAGGAGCTTGACGATTTGTTCGCGCACGAAAGCCGTTGTCGCGCGGGTCTCGACCTTGCCAGGCCCATCGGCGCCTTGCAGGAGAGGCTTGGCGAGTTCAAGATACCAGTCGCAAAAAATGTTCCACACGAAACGATAGGCGGCGTTGGCGGCATCGTTGAAACGATAGGTTTCTGTCGCCCCCGTGACCTCGGCAATGGCCTTCGCGGTTGCGCCAACAATCCAGCCATTTAGCGGGAGAGTTGTTTGCCTTGGATCGAATGCGGCCTCAAACACGCAGCCATTCATTTCGGCGAAACGCGCTGCGTTCCAGAGTTTTGTGCCAAAATTCCGATATCCCTCGATGCGTTGCGCCGATAGCTTGATGTCGCGTCCCTGCGCGGCCATGGCGGCGAGCGTAAAGCGCAGGGCATCCGCGCCATAGGTCTGGATGAGGTGCAAGGGATCGACGACGTTGCCCTTGGACTTCGACATCTTGGCGCCCTTCTCGTCGCGGACGAGGGCGTGGATATAGACATCGCGGAAAGGGACTTCGCCCATGAAATGAAGACCCATCATCATCATCCGGGCAACCCAGAAGAAGATGATGTCGAAGCCGGTGACGAGCACGCTCGTCGGATAACGGTGTTTTAGCTCCGGCGTCTCGTCCGGCCAGCCAAGGGTGGAAAAAGGCCACAGCGCGGAGGAAAACCAGGTGTCGAGGACGTCGGGGTCGCGCCAGATGGAAATTCCAATAACCAGATTGGGATCGCAAGCGGCAGCTTCCGTCGGTGGACTGATTAGTGGGCGGTCGTCAATCGACACATCCTGCAGATTCGGGAAACGAGGACTCCCGTCTGGTAACCCGGGCCTGCGATAATGTTCGCGCGCCGCCCTGCGCGCCTCTTCTTCTGACGCCGCGACAAATACCGGAATTCCCGTCGGCTGCCCATCGATCCCCAAATACCCAGGCCCATACCACGCCGGGATGCGATGCCC
>JBAUNU010000550.1:0-1572 GCA_049579405.1 Methylocella sp. | reverse complement strand
CTTCGCCACATCGCCTTGCACGGCGATCGCTTTGCCGCCCTTGGCTTTAATGTCCGCAACGACGCGATCAGCGCCGTCCTTGCTCGCGGCATAGTTGACGACGACTGCCGCGCCTTCCGCCGCGAGGCCTTTGGCGATCCCGGCGCCAATACCTTTTGACGCGCCGGTCACTACCGCTGTTTTGCCAGATAATCTGCTCATGACTCTCCATCCTTCGAAGTTCACGTCACTTCGATAATTGTACAATTATCGAACGATCGGACTTAAAGGTAAGTCGGCGGGACAGGTCTTTCAAGGGGGGTGATCGGTGTCAATGGCTGGTGACGCACGAGGCCATGCGGCGGCGGCGGGCATTCCGTGTGACACGCTCATCCCGCCAGCGAGCCTACGCTCCTAATAGAGGCCCGGAATGAGCCGCGACGTCCTGGCCCGGTAGGCATCGTACTCGGCGCCGAACTGTGAGCGCAGCAGCCTCTCTTCCGCGCGGATGCGCGCGAGGAGCACCGGGATGATGAGCGCCGTGAGCAGCACGCCTGCTCCCGACCGGAAGGCGAGCGCCCACCCCAGCGAGTTGACGAGCAACCCCAGATAGCTGGGGTGGCGGATGATGCCATAGACGCCGTTGGTGACTAGGGTGTGGCCGGGCTGGATGGCGACCAGCCCGCTGAACCGGTTTCCGAGCACGACGACGGGCCAGAGCCGCAACGCGCCGCCGGCCGCGAAGAGGACGACGCCGAGCCAGCGGCTGGCGTCGCCGTCGAGGGTCCAGAACTCCTTCCGGTCCGTCAAGGCCGGGAGGAAGCCGGCGACCACCCCGATCAGCGAGAGGGCCGCGATGACCCAGCGGTTGCTGCGGTCCTCGCGCACTCCCGAACTGATGTTCCCGCCGGCGAACAGCGACGCGGCGGCCATGGCGAAGACCGCCACCGCGAGCGCGATCAGCGCCGGGTGGGAGAAGAAGGCGGCAGGCCCGCCCCAGCCGAGGATGGCGAGGCCGAAATAGGCGGCGGTGCCCGTGAAGATGAATGTCGCTCGGACGATTGATACGGCCATTGCTGACAGCCTCGATCCGGTCAAGCACATCGAGCCGTAAGGCGTAGCTGGCGATTTGCCTTCCCGGCGCGCCTCGGCCATTGACGGTCATAACAGAGGATGTTAGCAGATCGGCCTCAACCATCTGACTGCTCCCAAAAATCATAATATAACAATGGAAAAATCAAACCCAAAGAATAATCGCACGTCTTGGGGCAATCATGGATAATTCGTTGAAATTCGTGCGATACCTATGTTTAATGGTTGGCTTGGTGTTTGTGCTCTATATCGCGGGAGCTTGGTACGCCCACCTGAAGATGTCCGATATAGCGCCTCAATTCACCGCGAACGGCCCTTTAAATCAAAAGATTTTATTTTTGAGGGGGATTTGGCCAAAAAATGGGCCCGTCACTGCCGTTATCGGCGCCAGCATGGCCTTGAATAATTTCGACAGCGATAGGTTCGAATCGCGCACGGGCGCGAGCGTAATCAATCTTGGAGCTAACGGTATTACACTGTCTGAAGCGGATTCGCTTTACC
>JBAUNU010000549.1:0-8996 GCA_049579405.1 Methylocella sp. | reverse complement strand
GAGCGGAAGATGGACGCGGGCTGGGCTTTTCTCGCGCCTTTCGCGAGCGGGACTGGCAGGGCCGGCCGCCCGGATTTGTGCGCTGCGTCGCGCTTTTCGCCTAGCCAGATTTTCGTGCCTAGCTCGGCGGAATTGTGAACGTCGAGAGTCTGATAGAGCCTTCTCGTGAGATCCGCGACCGAGGAGAGTTGGACCCCGAGCTCGTCCGCGATTGCTGGTTTCGGCTTTCCCAAGGCAAGTTGAATGCCGACTTTTGTCTGCGCCGGTGTGGCGCCGCTTTCCCGCAGAACCCGGGCGGCATGGGCTATCGGGTGCTCGTGGAGGTCGATCGTCACCAATATGAAACAGGATTTCGGATCCTTGGCGGCATCTGACGGAAGCGTGCCAGCCGGCACGAGCCATTTGGCTTCGAGGGTGAGAACGCCATAAGCAGTCGAAATCCGCATGCGAGGCGGCACGTTGGAAGTTCCGTTCGCGGCACCGGTGATCTGCCGGAGAAGCTTGAGTATGGGCGCGGGCAGCCTGTCGCGCGAGGGCACGTGACGCGTGTAATTGCCGGGCTCTCCCGTGAGAATTTTGAGCAGATGTTCGAGGCCGGCGGTCTGGTGGACTAGCCTTCCTTCGGGAGACACGATCAATTGATCGCTTAGTACGCCTGCTCTTGCCACGCCTATTGGAGCCTGATCGTCCTGGCGCGCATCGGCGGATTCGGGCCGCTGAAACGCGTGCGCGAGCCACGGACGAAGCCGGTCGAGTCGCTGCACGTCATCCACGGTGAAAGACCGGGCGCCGCGCGGACGTCTCAAGTGAACGTAGCCGATTGTACGTCCGCCGTCGTCGATCATAGCGTCGAGTAGCCAGCAGGCATCGAGCGGAGCTTCTATTTCCCTGTACCAGCCGCTCTCGAAATATCCTCGCCCCTGTAGATGCAACGACCACCCAATCCCGGCCGCACGGAAAGCCGGCACCCAAACATAAATCAGTGCCGATGGATCGCCCATGAACCGCCACACATGCTCGCGGAAGATTGCGGCGCTCGCAGGATTTTCGGCGTAGCCCGTCCCTATCGTAGCATCGGGCTCGATGAGAGCCATCCGCGTCCAGCCATGCGGAATGATCTCGTGCAGCAAAGGCGTGACGGCGATCATCGCGCTCTCGGGCGGCAGCCCAAGGCAGCACAAGGTCTTCAAATGCTCGACCGCCCCCATCGGTCCCTCCGGCGTTGCCGTACACCCTAACCAATAGCACCACCGGATCCCCCTGAACAGAGGGACCGGGAAACCCGACGTTATGGGTAGCTCCAATCGTTCAGTCCCTTTTTCGGCGCGGGCACAGCGCGAAGAGGCGGTCATGACCGAGGACGCGCGAACATTTGGACCTTTCACCAATTGATCGACCGTCATCGAAGGCGAGAGCCAGCTTGTTGGCAAAAATGGCTGGAAAAGAGCCCGCCAATGTCGTATCCTCGGTTATGGCTAGACGAACTAGCCAGGAAAAAGGGGGTGGACGGCTGCCCATGCAGTGGCTAAGCTTGGCATGATTGTGAATAACGTGATTGGCGTTGAGACGCGCAAATGAGTGCAATTGCAGTTGAAGATTTCGCAAAATATTTAGCGACCAAAAATTTTCTGCTTTCAGACGCTAAACTTGAGCCCGCCTCGAGCGCGTCCACCGCGGAACGGTCCCTTCGCAAACTTTGGGAATTGACCGAGCTCACCGCCAATGGATTTGCCGACGAAGTTGCCCAATTTTATGGCTTGAAGCGGCTCACCTTGCCCCAGCTCGTTGCCGCGCCGGCTTTGACCGGACGCTTTTCGCCGCGCTTCCTGCGCGACACCGCGGTCTTCCCCTTCGAAATGCCGAAAGGCCACTACAAGCTTGCGGTCGCCGACCCGAGCGACGCCGCCGCTGTCCGTGCCGCCGAAATCGTCCTTGGCGGGCCGGTTTTGGTCGAGATCGCCTCCTTCGAGGATATCGCGACCGTTCTCGGCGAGCAGCCTGGCGGCGAAGCGGCAACGGCGGCGGACAGCATGTCCCTGGGCGCCGGCGCCGAGGACGACATTGAAAGTCTGCGCGATCTGGCGAGCGGCGCCCCGGTGGTGCGCGCGGTCAACGACTTGCTCGAGAAAGCCCTGGAGCTTCGGGCCAGCGATATTCACATCGAACCGTTCCGGAACGGCCTCGTGGTGCGCATGCGGGTCGATGGTTTGCTCCGCGCGGTGGCCGCGCCGGCCAATGCCTTGCCGCAAGCCCTGATCTCCCGGATCAAGATTCTGGCCGGCCTCAACATCGCCGAACGGCGCCTGCCGCAAGATGGCGCGGCAAGGCAGAAAGTCGCACGCTCGGAAATCGATATTCGCGTTGCCACGATGCCGGCCCAGCACGGCGAATCGGCCGTCATCCGCCTGTTGCCGCGCGATCGTGGTTTGCTCGATGTCGCGAAACTCGGCTTGTCGATCGCCGACGAGAAAATCGTGCGCCGGCTGCTTTCGCTCCCGCATGGCTTGATCGTCGTGACGGGACCGACCGGCAGCGGCAAGACGACGACCCTTGCGACCATGCTTTCGATGCTGAACGACCCGTCGCGCAAGATTCTCACGATCGAGGATCCGGTCGAATATGAGATCCAGGGCGTGAATCAGTCGCAGGTGAAACCTTCGATTGGCCTGACTTTCGCCACCGCGATGCGCGCCTTCGTCCGGCAAGATCCAGATGTCATCATGGTGGGCGAGGTGCGCGATGCCGAGACCGCGAACATCGCCGTGCATGCCGCGCTCACCGGCCATCTGGTGCTGACCACGCTGCACACCGAAAATGCCGCGGCGGCGGTTCCGCGCCTGCTCGATCTTGGCGTCGAGGGTTTCTTGCTCAAATCGACGTTGCGGGCGGTGATCGCGCAACGGCTGGTTCGCATCCTTTGCGACCGGTGCAAGCGTAAACGCATTCTCGCGGCCGGCGATCTTGCCGCCGATCCCCGCTTTGACGCGCTTGGCCTGCGGTCCGGCGATTGCGTTCACGAACCGGCCGGCTGCGAGCGCTGCGGCGGCGCTGGCTATCGCGGCCGCAATGGGGTATTCGAGGCGCTTGAATTGAAGGACGAGGTGTACGACCTTGTCGGGCCGCACGCCGATGCGCGCGCGATCGATCTCGCCGCACGACGCTCCGGCATGACGACCATGGTCGAGGACGCTGTCGCGAAATGCCGCGCCGGCGTCACCTCCGCCGCCGAAGTTCTTCGCGTCACGACCGTGCGCTGAGCCATGACGAGTTTCCGCTACCGGGCCCTGACCAATAATGGCGAAGTGGTGAGCGGGTCGATCGCGGCTTCCACGGCCGCGGAGGTCGCCGAGCGGGTCGAATATCTCGGCCTCATTCCGATCGAAACCGTCCGCGATGATGGCGCCAGGACCGGCTCGCGCTGGGACTTCAATATCCTGAATATCCTGTCGCGTCCGCGTCCCGAGGACGTGACGATTTTCACCGGCGATCTTGCGCTTCTTCTGCAAACCGGCACCCGCATCAACGATGCCCTCGAATTATTATCGGACGACTCGGACATCGGCCGATTGCGGCCGACGGTTGCCAAGATCACCGCGGCCATTCTCGCAGGTGAAAGTTTCGCCGATGCGCTGGCCCACCACCCAGCTTTATTTTCACCGATGTATGTCGTGCTCGCGCGGGTTGGCGAAGCCTCCGGCACGCTGGTCACTATCCTGGAGGTGCTCGGGGCCGAGCGGGTCCGGGCCGAGGCGCTGCGCCGGCGCTTCGCCGACGCCTTGCGCTATCCCGCCTTTGTCTTGGCCGCGGCAAGTGCCGTGCTTCTCTTTTTCCTGACTTTCGTGCTGCCGCAGTTTGGCGCGGTGCTGCGCGACTTCAATGCCAAACTCGACCCGATCGTGCTCGGCTTCCTTGCGCTTTCGGATTTCCTGCGGGCGCACACCGCGGCGCTCGCGGTAGCCCTCATCCTTCTCATCTGCGGCGGCTGGTTTTTGTTGCGCCGTCCCAGGGTGCGCGGCATGATTATGGAAGCGCTCGCGCATTTGCCTTTCATCAGCCGGGTCTTGGATTTTCATCGAACCTCCATCTTCTGCCGCAACCTCGGTGTCCTCCTCGCGAGCGGGGTCCCGCTGACGGCGACGCTGCGAATACTCGCCGATTTGATGGCAACGACGGGACGCTTCGACGCCTGGAGCAAGACCGTCGATCTCGTCCGTCACGGCGGCAAGCTTTCCGACGCGCTCGCCAAGACACAGGTGATTCCGGCGATGGCCATTCGGACCTTGCGCCTCGGCGAAGAGTCGGGTCAACTGCCCATGCTCGCGCAACGCATCGCGGAGTTTTACGAAGCCAAGCTTCAACGCAGCCTCGATCGGCTGGTCGGTATCGTCGGCCCCCTGGCGATCGTTTGCATCAGCATCATTGTCGGCGGCCTGATCGTTTCGGTCATGACCGCTCTTATGTCAGTCAGCAGTGTCGTCGGATGAATAAGGATTGAACGCGATGAAAATTTGCAGCATGTGCCCGCGGGGTGTCCGGCGGCCGGAGCGAAGCTTGGAACGCGGTTCGCGTGAAGCTGAAAACGCCGGCACCTCCGGAAGCGGGCATGAAGACGGCTTTACCTTGATCGAAATCCTGGTCGTGATCACGATCATCGGCCTGCTGATGAGCCTTGTCGGCCCGCGGGTCCTCACCTACCTCAGCGAGTCCAAGGTGAAGGCCGCGAGCATCCAGGTGCAGAGCTTCGCGAGCTCGCTTGATCTTTTCTATCTCGATCTCGGACACTATCCTTCGACCTCCGAAGGCCTTGCCGCCTTGGTGCAGCGTCCGGCGGGCGAAACCGGTTGGAACGGCCCCTATTTGGCGAAGGGCTTCGTTCCCAACGATCCTTGGGGGCATCCCTATCTCTACCGTTCGCCCAGTGAACACGGCCCCTATGAGATCGTCTCCCTCGGATCGTCCGGCAAGGAAGGCGGGACCGGCACGGCAATCGCCATCAAGAGCTGGGAGCGACGATGAGGCGGCGCCGGGGCGAGGCCGGCTTCACCTTGCTCGAGATCATTTGTGTTCTCGCCATCGTCGCCATGCTCGCGGCCATTGCCCTGCCGGCGTTTCCACGTGGAACATCGCTGACAATGCTCAATGCCTACGCGCTGGAGACGGCGGCCTTGCTCAAGGCCGATCGCAATGCGGCCATCCGGCGCGGCGTCGCCGTCGCGACCGACCTTAACTCGTTATCCCGGACGATCCGCTCCGGCGCGAACGGGAATTTGCTGCAATTGCCCCAGGATGTCGGGTTTAATGCAATCCTTGCGAGCCAATGCGACCGGCGTGCCGCCGGAATGGCAATCGAGTTCCTACCATCTGGGATGTCCTGCGGCGGCACGATTTTCCTCTCGCGGCTTGGGACAACCATCGAGGTCCGCGTCAGTTGGCTGACAGGGGGGGTCGAAATTGCTCCAAGCAATGCCTTTTGAACGGCCGGGTGAGGCCCGAGACGCCAGAGCGGGTTTCACCCTCATCGAGGCCCTGGTTGCGCTCGCCGTCGCGGCCGTCTCCTTGGCTGCCATCGGGCTGCTCATGGCGGGAAATATTCGCGGTTCCGGAAGGATCGAGCAGCATCTCGGGCTCATCGAAACTTTGCGAGCGGTCGAGACCGGCCTGCCCGATCGAACGAGCCTTTCGGCTGGAACTCTCACCGGCGAAATGCATGACCAAGCTTGGTCCGTCGATATCGCGCCTTTTCCGGGCGATTTCGTTAGCCCGCGCGCGGCCCCATTCTGGACACCCCAAACAATTGTCATCAAGGTGCAATCGCCGTCCGGAGCGATGCTTCAACTCGAGACCATACGGCTTGGCCGAAGGACCGGGACGCAATGACAGGCTGGCGTGGCTCCGCCCCCCGCCTGGCGTCCGGCGAGGGCGGGTTCACCCTTCTCGAAGCCCTTGTCGCGGTCGCCCTGATGAGCGTGCTCCTCGCGACACTTGCGGCGGTCACGGCGCAGTGGATACCGGGCTGGAAGGCGGGCTTTGACCGGGTGCAGAGGGCCGATCTGCTCGGTCTCGGCCTCGACCGGATCGTCGCCGATCTTGCCGCGGCGGAATATGTGTCGCTCGGCGGCGGCGACGCGCGGCCTCTCTTCGACGGGACACCATCGTCGGTGACCTTCGTGCGATCCGCGATCGGCCCGAATGCATCGGCCGGGCTCGAAATTGTGCGCCTTGCCGAAACCGACGACGCGCGGGGCCGCGTCCTGGTCCGCGCCCGGGTCCCGTTCGTGCCGGCCGCGGCCAAGGACTTCGACTCCGGCGAGCTTGAGTTCACCAATCCGATCGTGCTGGTGCGCCCTCCGTTTCACGCTTCCTTCGCCTTCGCCGGCAGCGACCGCATCTGGAAAGAAACATGGCATGATGTCATGCAATTGCCAAATGCGGTCCGCGTGACCGTTCGCAATGGCGTGACAGACCAGATCTTGCCGGTCTCGACGGCGACCTTGCTCAATGTGAACGCGCCGGCCGAATGCGTGCGGGGCGCCGGAACCGCTTGCGGCGGCCAAAATGGCGGAGCAGCCATTCCAACCGGACCCGGGACGACGCAGCCCGGTACGGCACCGCCCGGGCCGGGACCGCCGCCCCAGTGAGCCGCTCCGCCCCAACCGACCCTGGCCGCCGGTTCGCGTCAAGAGCCAATACGAAACTCAAGGTCTTTGCATGCGGGCGCTGAATGTTAAGAATGCTCCCGCCGCGGACGGCTTTATCATCGTCGCGGTGCTCTGGATTCTCGCCGCCCTGGCCGCGCTCGCCTCCGTCTGCGCGCTGTATGTCGCCAACACGGCGATGGCCGCGCGCGTGTACGACTCCCGGCTTCAGACCGAAGCTCTGATTGCCGCCGGGCTCGAACTCACCGCCTACCGGTTGATTGGGTTCGATGATGCTTCGCGCCCAACTTCGGGCGCCTTCGACTTCCAACTCGGACGATCCCGTGTTGGCGTGGCGTTTCGTTCCGAGGGGGCGCGAATCGACCTCAACCTCGCAACCAAGGAATTGCTGTCCGGCTTGTGCGTTGTGCTCGGGGCAAAGCCCGAGGACGCGGATTCCTATGCGGATCACATCGTTGCCTGGCGGACAAAACCGGGGCCGGGCAATCAAAACCCGGAAGCCGACGCGTATAAGTCCGCCGGCTTAACCTACGGGCCGCGGCAGGCCCCCTTTCAGAATGCCGCCGAATTGCGGCTTGTGCGGGGGTTGCCGGCGGCGCTCGTGGACGCCGCTCTCCCCTTCGTGACGGTTTTCAACGGCCGCGCGCAGATCGATGTCAACGAGGCCGCGCCAGAGGTGGTCGCGGCCTTGCCCCAAATCAAACCGAACGTGGTCGATGCGATTCTCGAGCAACGCGATCCGCAAAAGCCGCAAGCGGTTTTGAGTCTGCTTGGCGCGGCGGGTGCCAATGTCGCGGTTGGCGGGCGCAAGGCGTCACGCGCCGCCATTCACGTCACCCTTGACACCGGCCTCCAGGTGAACGCCGATGTCGTCCTCCTCATTCCCGGGAATAATAGCCCAGACCCCTATCGCATCCTAGCCTGGCACGACGATTTTGACGGCCCCATCTGAGTTCGGACCGGGAACGGAGAGTGAATGAACTCCTATCGTGCAGTTGTCGAGGCGTCGTCCCGCTGGATCGACCGTGTCGCGACGGCGATCGTCGAGGCCCGTGAATCCTTGCGCTCAAGGCGTCTCTACCGGCTCGTCGAGCAGCAGGACGGCGCTTTCGTGCTGCAAGGGACCTCGCAAAGGGAAGCTTTTGACTCGGCCGGGGAGACCGTTCACATCGTCGAGGGGCATATCGATGCCTCCGTTTCGGCCAAACTGGCGGAAATATTGCGCGGCGCCCAAGTCGAACTCGTGCTGCAACCCAATCGTTTCATGTTCCGGCTGCTCGAATTACCGCGCCGTGCCTCGGATTTCCTCGAAGGAATTATCCGCGCCCAGATCGACCGCCTGACGCCGTGGAGTGCCGCCGAGGCGGCCTTCGGTTGGTATCCCTCGACCGAAACCGGCAACGACCGGATGGCCGTCACAATCGCCGGGACGGCGCGGACGCTGATCGCGCCGTTCATAAGCGCGATCGCCGGTCTCGGCGCCGACACGATCGTTGTATTGGCGGCATTGCCACAACCCCGGCCGGATATCGCGGCCATTAAGATATGCGAACAGAAGGCCGGACAGGCGGCCGGACAGCGCCGTATCCGGCGTATTCTGATCACGCTACTTGCCGCCGTGAGCGCTTTTAGCGCGGTGTCGGTCGCGGCGAGTGCCGTCATCGGCGGCGTGATCGAGACGCACCGGGACGAATTGACGCGCCGCATCGCGGAGCGCCGCGCCGCGATCCAACCGGGTCACGGGGGGGCAAGCGAGGCGGCGCTTGATTTGCAGCGGCACAAGCATGAAACGCCATCGAGCGTCATTGTCATCGAAGCCTTATCGCGGGTGCTGCCGGACGATACTTATCTGACCGAGCTCAGGATCCTTGGCGACAAATTGCAGATCGTCGGCGTCACGCGAGATGCCCCATCCTTGATCCGCCTCATCGAGCAGACCGCGCATTTTAGCCGCGCGACCTTTTTTGCGCCGACAACGCGATCGCCATCGGAGCCGGGCGAGCGTTTCTCCATCGAGGCTCACATCGAGCCGGTTTACACGCCAGGTCTATGATCAGCCCCATGCTCCGCACCCATCCCGTCCAAAAACTTTTCACGCGTGCGCACGCCGTCCCCATTTTGGGCTATGCCGCGCTCATCATGGGTTTGGCTACTATCACCTGGCTCGCGCTTGCAAGCCTTGCCGGCGATTACGCGGATTACGCGGCCGCCGCCGATGTGCTCGACCGGCTCGAAGGCCGCAAGCCTTCCACCGAGGCGTCCGGCCTCGCGTCCGGCCCGGCCGGCTCGCCATTTTTGGAAGGGCGGACCGTGACAATCGCCGGCGCCGCGCTGCAACAG
>JBAUNU010000548.1:0-2095 GCA_049579405.1 Methylocella sp. | reverse complement strand
CCCAAAGCCGGCGTCCGGTTTCGGCCAGCTGCTTTTGCAGATCACGGACGTAGGAATCGTCGAACCGGCCGAGGTCCAATTCCGGCCGCTGCAATCGATTGTACCACCAGATGGCGTATGCATCCCTTTCCACCAGCTCGAGGAATCCCTGGACGATTGCCTCCTCGAGCGTGTTGCCGGCCGCGCAGCCGTTGGAATCCGCTGCGAAGGCGGCAGGACCCCTGTAGAAGAAATACAACAAGCTGGTCGGAAGATATTTGAAGTGTTCGTCGCGCAGAGACCAGACCGGCGACCATTCGATCTTGGCCGATCGATCGAATAGCGCCGGGATCGCCTCCCAGTCGTACGAGCCGGGGGTCGGTGCCCGGGCCCGCCGCAATTGCGCGTCGCTGAACAGCAGGACTTTGTTCGCAGGAATGGCCTCGCCTGACGGGAAATCGGTAAACCGCCGCGTGGCTCTGATCTCGTCGCCCTGAAAAACCCCAGAATAGCGCTCGATCGCCTCCATGAGTGCGCTGGCTTCACCTTGTTCGGCGGTGCTGCCCTTGCCGAAGCTGCCGCTACCCAGCCCTACCCTGAGCTCATTGACCGTCTCGGCCGGCCCTGAAAAATTGTGCGTGGCATGGTAGTTGGTGTTCAAGGGCAAATCGGCTTCAATCCGCTCGAGACGCGAGACCACACCAGTCAAGGGGCTCACGTGCCTGCGGAAACGTGCAACCGTGGCCGACGGCGAAACGCTGCGGTATCCCCCGCTCGTCATAACGACCTTGCCGCCTGCGCCAAGCGCGACCGGCACTGGCGCACGACGGGGATCGCGCAGCTTCTTGAGGCCGCAACTCGGACATTGCGGGCGGGACGTCACATAATGCTTCACGATGGTCGAGCCCAACAGGTCGAGGCTAATGATGTGATCGCTCAATTCCGTGCGAAAATCGGTGGCGATCGCTTTCGCGATCTCGACGGCCGCAAGTTGGATGGCACTCTGACCGAACGTGTGCCTGGCCAGAGGCGAAACGATGAGCGAGCGGGCCTGCCTGCGATCGAGGAGCGCCTTGACCTCCCGGTTCCTTTGCATCCGCTCGGCAAGGCACATCCAGCAGGCGGTCTTGCCCGGTCTGAACACCGGTCCCACCAGGGGAAAGATTCCGGACGGTTGGACGAGCACCCAGGGCGTACGGTCCGATAAACGTTTCCGGTTCAATTCGGCCAATCGTGCTTCGAGATAATCGTTCACCAACGTGACCGTCAGGCCGGGGGAGCGGTTGACGACACGAACACCGAGCCCGCCCAGGGCGGCACCGAGTTCCGTTGCCCCCTGCACGTCGATCGATTGAATGCGCACACGACATTTCTGGAGATTTTTGTCCGCGGCCTCGGGCAACAGGCCGAGGCTCGTCCAATAAGCGTCCACGGCGCCATTCGAAGAGCGCGATGCGGGGACGACATAGCGGCGGTCGACCAGCCGCTTCAGGGCTTCGTGGATTTTATCCGACGGAAAATTCTGCTCCAGCTCGCGAACGAGCTCCCGAAAGCTTCTTCCACCCTTTGCTATCGCAGCGGCGAGTGAACAATAGAGTTCGCCGTGAAGCAAGAACTTCCGGTCCTCGGAGTACAGGCACACGACATCGGGTGATAACACATAAACGGTAAAATTCGGCGCGAACTGCGGAACGTCGTTGCCGTTATGCTGTGTAAAGCTGTTTCCGTGATCGCCTATCATGAGGTCAGTACAAGCATCTTCGCCACAACCTCGGACGCCAGCGCAAGGCTTATTCTCCGGTTGCCCGTTCCGTCATCCAGCTCGCGCTAGCTTTTCTGACTGTGTTGTCTCTCGGTAAGCTTGGCGACCCACTCAGCCGCCATGCGCACGCCTGACGCACGCATCCGCGTGGGCAGCGCCACAAATAAGACGTAGGTTGGCCGGATCGAACCTGGTCAAACCCGGCTTTGACGACCTGCGTCCGTCAACGTCATCGGAAGGTGCTCCAGTCTAGCAGATGTAACAACCTCCCCATGACAAGCAGCAGCCGCCGCCCCAGCCCCAGCCCCAGCCCCAGCTGCAGCCGCCGCAGCCTCCCCAGCCGCAGCCGCAGCC
>JBAUNU010000547.1:0-9528 GCA_049579405.1 Methylocella sp. | reverse complement strand
GTTTCGGTTGTTTGATTTCGTTGGCGCGGGCGAGCAAGGCTTCGAGATCGCCATATTCATTGATGAGCTGCGCCGCCGTCTTCAAGCCGATGCCGCGCGCGCCAGGCACATTGTCGGTGGAATCGCCGGCCAGCGCCTGAACGTCGACGACCCTTTCGGGGGCGACGCCGAAATAGGCGCGAGCTTCCTCGATCCCGATCTTGCGCTCCTCGCGGGCGCCCTTGGCGCCCGCTTCCCCCGAAGCCGGATCATACATGGCGACGCCGGGGCCAACGAGCTGCATCAAATCCTTGTCGGCTGAAATGATCAAAACGTCGGCGCCGCGCCGCCGCGCCGCGCAGGCGTAGGTCGCGATCAGATCGTCGGCCTCATAGCGGTCCTGCTCGACAGGGGTCAGGCCGAATGCCCGCACGGCGGCCCGGATCAGCGGGAACTGCGGGACGAGATCTTCCGGCGGTTCCGAACGGTTGGCCTTGTAGGGCGGATAGAGCTCCTTGCGGAACGAATGCTCGGATTTGTCAAAGATAATCGCAAGATGGGTCGGCTTGATCCCCGCCGCGCCATCGCGCACGAATTGGAAAAGCTTGATGCAGAACAGTCGCACCGCTCCGGTCGGCAGACGGTCGGAGCGGTAATTATATTTCGCGAGCTGGTTGATCGACTGAAAATAGGCGCGAAAGACGAAAGATGACCCGTCAACCAGGAAAACGTGGCCGCCGGCTTGGACCGGGCATGCTATCGCGGACAAATGGTCAATCGAAGACATCGGCGCGGCATCTTTTCAGCTATCAACAATGGAGCCGTTCTGACGCCACCGCTTCTCGCAGGCCAGGAAACGGGAAAAAGCGCGCCCGGAGCAGCAATGCAACTAATGGTAGCCCCAGTTCGTTTAAATGATCAAGCCGCTCGACACCGGTGAGCGGGGGCAACCGGGAGCAACCGGAAGTGTTCTAAGGCCGGGTATTTTGTTCAGCCAAGTTGTCAATCTGCATTCCAACCCATAAAAAGCGGCCAAGCCTGGCACGCCCGTGCCGCGAGGCCGCGATATGTCTGCCCTTTTTCCCGGCAAGGCCGGGCCTGGCCTTGGCTTCGCGGACAGCCCAGGCCAGGCGGGACCGACAGAACATTCGCCGGAGCTGCATGGTGAAGCAGGACACACCGTTGGATTTCGAGGCCGTTTTCAATAGCCTGCCCGCGCCTTGGCTGGTGATGGACCGGGATTTCAATATCGTCGCCTTCAATCGGGCCTTTCTCGACGCGACCAAGCGTTCACCTGACGCGCTCATCGGGATCAATATCTTCACCGCATTCCCGGCGGTGGGAAAAAGCGGCCGGATCCTGCAGGAGTCTCTCGAACACGTCCGCGACAAAGGCGTTGTGAATGTGTTGCCAGTATTTTCCTGCGCATGTGCCGGCAATGGCCGGACCGAGGAGCGTCTTTGGAGCTGTACCCATGTTCCGGTCCTCGGCAAGGACGGCCGGCTTGCTTTCCTGCTCGAGACTGCTCAGGATATTTCCGAGCTTAATTCATCGAAAGGTTTGGCGGGACTGGATTCACCAGCAGCGTGCGAGGCCGGTCCAGAGGCTGTAAGCCTCCAGGTTCTCAATCGGACGATTTTGGCGACGGTCGAGCATTTGCGCCGTTTGGTCATGCAGGCTCCGAGCTTCATGTGCGTTTTGCGCGGGCCTGACCTCGTTTTCGAACTGGTCAATGTCGCATTTTCGATGCTCGCCGGAGGCCGCGATCTCATCGGCAAACCGTTACGGGCGGGATTGCCAGAATCCGAAGGTCAGGATTATCCGCGCATCCTGGAGAATGTTTTTAACACCGGCGAAGTTCACGTCGGGCGCAAGATGCGTATCCTTCTCCAAGACGCGACGGATTGCGAGATAGAGGAACACTACATCGATTTCGTAGCTCAGCCGATCATGGATGTGAGCGGCGAGGTAACGGGGATCTTTATCGAAGGCAACGACGTGACGGATCATGTTCGCACGGAGCAACGGCAGGCGCTCCTTATACGTGAGTTGCATCACCGGGTGAGGAACATGCTCGCGACGGTGCAAGGGGTCATGACCACGACCGCCCACAGCTCCGCGAACATCGATGAGTTTCAGAAGGCCTTCTCCGGGCGAATCGCTTCGCTCGCCAGGACACATGCGGTCATCACCGAGCAACTTCAGCAATCGGTTTCCTTTCAGCACTTGCTGATCCAGGAGCTTGGCCCTTATTCCGACGATCAGGGCCTTCGGATTCGCCTCTCCGGACCTGCCGTCGACTTGCCCTCGCAGATCGCGGTGCCGCTCGGCATGATGGTCCACGAACTCGCGACCAATGCCGTCCGGCATGGCGCCCTTGCCAAGGAGGAAGGCCGGGTCGAGGTCGGCTGGAGCCTGATCGACAAGGACGGCGAACCGGCGCTGTTATGCGAATGGAGCGAATTCGCGAAGCCGCCGGTGACGCCGCGTTGCCGCGAGGGGTTTGGCTCGATGCTTCTCGAACGGGTGCTCCCGCAGCAGATCCGAGCGGACATAAAGGTCGATTTCGCGCCCGGCGGATTTCGCTTGCGAATGGCGGTGCCGCTTCAAAATGGGTGATGACGCCCGGCCGTTGCCGCGCCGCTAGCGGATTTGCGTTCCCCGATGGTCCTCAAGCCGCGTTCTGGTTGATGTTCGCCTCGGCTAGCCGCGTGAGCAACTGGTCTGTCTTTTTTTCTTCGTCCAAGGTCTGGCGCAGGAGCTCGCTGGCCTGCTTCATGGCGAGCTGATCAGCCCAAGCAATCAAGGTTCCATAACGGGCGATCTCGTAGTGCTCCACGGTCTGCGCCGCGGCAAGCATACCCGCGTCGTGAACTTGACCGTCCTCGATCTCCGCCATGACGTCCTTGGCTTCCGCCAAAATTCCCTCCATTGCCTCGCAGCGTGTCGCGCGCGGGGCCATTCCACATTGATCGAAAACAGTCTCCAGACGTTCAATGTGGTTTTCGGTCTCTTCGCGATGTTTTTCGAACGCGCGTTTGAGATCGGGGGACTCCGCGCTCTTAGCCATCTTCGGCAAATTTTTATAGATTTGCTTTTCGGCGTAATAGATATCCTTGAGCGTGTGCAGAAACAGATCGTTCATCGATTTGACCGCCATGGGGCCCTCCTTGAGCGTGGATGCATTATATGCCCCAACGCAACGAGCAAGAGGAAGTTCCTTTTGAGTCTCACAGGGGCCGGCCCGGAGTGCGGCTTCTCTTAGCCGGCAACCGTTGCTTTGTTGTGTCTTTGGCGGCGGATAGCGGGCCCACCGGACACGTGACAAGCGGCAACTTGAGGTAATCTTTCCGGCTTGCCCGCGGCGGCATGGCATATCGCTAGGCGCAACGCGGAACTTGGCCAGGTAACGCGGCCTCGGGTTTCCGGAACCCGCTGAGCGCGAATGCGTTGACGAAGTTCATCTCTGCGAACGCCGGATAACGAAAGGACTTTCGCTTTGGAAAAACTTGGTGTTGGCCAGCAGGGTCCCAAGCCTCCAGCGCCCGAGCCAGGCGTACCGCCGGGCAATCTGCCGCCGCTTCCGCCAGCCGAAATTCCGGTTCCCGATCCGGCGCCGCCGCCGATCGACAATCCGGGCGATGTGCCACTTCCTCCCATCACCGATCCGGATGTGGCCGAGCCTGGCGAGCCAAGCCCGGCGCGTCCGCCGTTGCACATTCGTGGCGTAACGCGAGGTCCGGAATATTCCGCTGCTGCAACTTATTCTCAGGTTCGGAGTTACGGCACTCAGGCATCAGTCGGACACCGGCGGCACCAAGCACATCCATGAATGGACCTTAACCGTCAGAACAGGAGCGCATACATGACCAGCAGTAAACCCGAAGATTTCGCCGCTGACCTCGCGGCTCTGCGCGACGACGTCACGAAACTGACTGCGTCGGTGTCCGAATTTATTCGCAAACAGACCGCAGCGGCTTCAAATACCGTCTTCGATGCGGCCGATAACGCGCGGCAAAGGGTTTCCGATACGGCGGGCAAGGCGCAACATGTTGTGGCCGGGGCGAGCAAGGATCTAGAAACGACGATCGAGCAAAATCCCCTGTCGGCGGTCTTTATCGCGATGGTCGCCGGCTTGTTTATAGGCATATTTGGAGGCTCGCTAAGCCGCAGATGAATGCGTTGATCAGCCGGCTGATAAGCGACGCCACGGCTCCGGTCGAACAAATGAGCGCGCGCCTTTTCAAAAAGGCCGCGCTCTTTCTCGTGGCGATCGGCTGCCTGTTTGTTGGCTCGATATTGCTTACAATCGCTCTTTTTATTTTCGTGCAACCGCTAGCTGGAACCGCGATCGCCGCCCTCGGCACCGGCAGTCTTTACCTCGGCGCCGCAGGAATTTGCATCGCCGTTGCTTCTCGCGGCAGGGCGGAGCAGGCCACTCCTGCCGTGGCGGAGTCCAACCCGATGACCGAAACGAAAGGAATTTCTTCAACTCAAAAGCGTGCGATTGGGAGCAATAATGACGAGGCCGTCGCGCCTATTCTCGACGTTTTGCGCGAAGCCGGCCTCGAGCGCGAGCGCCTGGCCCTTGAGGCCGGCATGGATATCGCGAAACGATTGCATCCGTTTTCGCTGGCCGCCTTGGCGATTGCCACTGGCTTCATCCTTGGCAGGACCTTGAAGCAACGCATCAAACTGCCCGGATAAGCTTTGCCATAACGCCATGTTAGGCGACGCTGTTTCTTTTTTCGGGCTTGTCCTTGCGATGCGACTTGCGATCGAAAAAAAGCGCCTGACTGATGACTGCCTTCAGGCTGTCGATGCCGAAGGGCTTGGTTATGAGAAAGGCAGGCTCCGGCGGTGTCCCGGTCAAGAAACGCTCCGGATAGGCGGTAATGAAGATCACCGGCACAGAGAAAGATTCGAGGATCTGATTGACCGCTTCGAGACCCGAGCTTCCGTCGGCGAGCTGAATGTCGGCGAGGATAAGGCCTGGCCGTTCGCGCATGACAGCCTCGACCGCCTCGCGATGGGTGCGCGCGACATTGACGACGCGATGCCCTTGCTCCTCGACGAGGGCCTGAAGGTCGAGCGCAATAAACGGCTCGTCCTCGACGATCAACACATCGGTGCGAATTTGGTCGGCGATCTCCTTGCCGGCGGCGTCAATGAGAGAAGCGGCTTCCTCGACCGTGCAATCGAGCGCGCCCGCGACTTCGCCGGTACTGAAGCCTTCGAGCGAACTGAGAAGGAACGCAATACGCGGACGCAACGTAATTGCCTCGAGGTTGCGATGCGCCCCCGCTTCGTCACCGGTGAACGACGCCTGATCGACATGATCGTTGACCGGCACCGTCCCCCAGACCTTGAGGAATAGGCGGTACAGCGCCGTCCTCGGATCGGCGCATTTCGAAAACTCGGCCGGGTCTGCGACGAGGGCCTCCAGCGTGGCGAGCACATAAGCATCTCCCCCGGCCTGCGTCCCCGTCAGAGCCCGCGAAAACCGGCGCAGATAGGGGATTTGCGAGGAGACGGCCTGGGATATTGGCATGGAAGCACCCTTTAGCGTTATATTTCGCGATCGATCCGGCAAGGCGGATAGATTCCAAATATCCGGAGTGGAACCATCTCGCTCGTCAAGCGTTCAGCCACGCCAGGTTATAACCGTTTTCCCGCGCGAGCCAAGCTTCACAAGAGGGATCGGTCAAATTCCGATTCGCCGGCAAACCGCGCGGCACATGCGGCCTGATAAGCCGCTTAATCAACAAAAATACTCGCCGGCATTGGGAGGTGACCGTTAAATGCGGGGTAGACGAATGAAAAGTGCAGTCGCGAGGGAGCTTCAGTGACAAAACCGGCGAAACCGACAAAATCGATTAGAACGAAAAACCCATCAATCAATATGGGAGGCTTAAAATTCTTCGAGACCCCCGGCATGCGGAGCCAAACTAGGTGCCCCGAGCCAGCGAAAGATATTATTGGCGGGCCCTGCGCGAGGAAACCAGCATCGAAGTCCGAGATCGCCGAGCAAATTGGTCTCCATTTGCGCAGCGTCTACGACGACGTCTTGGCGCAACCTGTGCCAGGGCGTTTTCTTGAACTTTTGCGGCAGCTCGAAAGCGCAAGCCCCTCAAGCTCCCGCTTAAACAAGGACGGCATGTGACAGCCGTGCCTAAGAAAAAGGCGGAAATGCCGGCGGCGAACGCGCCCTCGAGGGGCGCGGCAAGCTCGCAAATCACCGCCGATCTCCTTGCGGTCATCCCCAATCTGCGCGCTTTCGCGGTGTCCCTATGCGGCAATCTCGATCGCGCCGACGATCTCGTCCAAGAAACCTTGGTGAAGGCCTGGAGCAACATCGGCTCTTTCGTCGAGGGGACCAATCTTCGCGCCTGGCTGTTTACGATTTTGCGCAACATTTATTATTCGGAATATCGCAAGCGGCGGCGCGAAGTCGCCGATCCCGAGGGCATTTTTGCCGCCAAGCTCGCGACGGCCCCGGCGCAGAGCGGCCATATGGACTTGCTCGACTTTCGCGCCGCGCTCCAGCAACTGCCGAGCGATCAGCGCGAAGCCTTGATTCTGATCGGCGCCTCGGGCCTGACCTACGAAGAGGCGGCGGGGATTTGCGGCTGCGCGATCGGGACCATGAAAAGCCGCGTCAATCGCGCCAGAAGCCATCTCGCCGAGATGTTGTCGATCACGTCCGGTATGGAATTCGAACATGATCGCGAGTGGCCGGCGATCGGTTCCACGGTCGCCGGTCAGCGCTATGTGCGCGGCGACGGCGAGTGACCCCGGGGATCGCCTGTTTCCGTCCTCGTCGCGCCCGCCTCGCGCTTCAAATGCCTTTGCGAGCGACGGCGGAGCGTTGCATGAATGAACGTTAACAAGACCCGGATCGAGACCGACAATTTCGGGCCGGTCGAGGTGCCCGCGCAGCATTACTGAGGCGCGCAGACGCAACGTTCCCTCGGGCATTTCGCGATCGGCTTGCAACTCATGCCGTTGGCGATCATTCGTGCCTTGGCGATGATCAAGCGCGCGGCCGCCGAGGTCAACCGCGATCTCGGGCTGTTGCCGGCCGGTTTATGTGCCGCGATCGCCGCCGCCGCCCGCGAAATCGAAACCGGGCGTCTCGATGCCGAATTTCCCTTGCCGGTCTGGCAGACAGGGTCCGGCACGCAAACCAACATGAACGTCAATGAGGTGATCGCCAATCGCGCCAATGAAATGCTCGGCGCCGCGCGGGGCGCGAAACATCCGGTGCATCCAAACGATCACGTCAATCTCGGACAATCCTCGAACGATTGTTTTCCCACCGCGATGCACATCGCCGCGGTCCGCCAAATCAAGCAGGGGTTTGAGCCGGCCTTGCGCGCGCTGCATCAGGCCCTCCTCGCCAAATCGGACGCGTTTGCCGCGATCGTCAAACTAGGCCGCACGCACCTTGAGGACGCGACGCCGGTGACGCTTGGCCAGGAATTTTCAGGCTATGCGGCGCAGCTCGAATTCGGGCTCGAACGGCTCGATGCGACGCTTCCGGGGCTCTACCGGCTTGCCCAGGGCGGCACGGCGGTTGGCACTGGGCTCAACGCCCAAACGGGGCTTCGCGGAAGCCTTCGCGGCGAAGATCGCCGTCTTCACCGCGCTTCCATTCGTCTCCGCGCCAAACAAATTCGAGGCGCTCGCCTGCCATGACGCCTTGCTGTTCGCGCATGGCGCGCTCGATACCATTGCGGCAAGCCTCTTCAAGATCGCCAGCGACATCAGGCTCGCCGCGAGCGGGCCCCGCTGCGGTATCGGCGAGCTGGTCCTGCCGGAAAACGAACCGGGATCCTCGATCATGCCGGGCAAGGTCAATCCGACCCAGGCCGAGGCGCTGACCATGGTCTGCGCGCGGGTCTTCGGCAATCAGGCGACGATCGCGTTCGCCGGTTCGCAGGGCCATTTCGAGCTTAACGTCTACAAGCCTGTCATCGCGCTCGCGTTTCTCGAAAGCCTCGCCCTCCTCGCGGACGCCGCTGACAGTTTTAGGCGCCATTGCGTCGAAGGGCTTGCCGCGAACAGGAAGCGGATCGACGAATTGATGCGGCAATCCTTGATGCTGGTCACCGCGCTCGCGCCAAGGATCGGCTACGACAACGCGGCGAGGATCGCCAAGGCCGCGCATCTGAATGGAACGAGCCTGCGGGAAGAGGCGCTCGCCTCGGGGCTCGTTGGGCCCGCGGAGTTCGACGCGCTGGTTCGCCCGGAAGCCATGCTGGCGCCCGGCGATTGAGCGCCCGCCAGCAGCGCGTTTTGGCGCAGAGGCTCCCAAAAGCTCAATCCGGAAGCCAGCCGAAGTAAACGCAGGCGAACAAGAAGATGCCCATCAAGCCACGGTAGACGACAAAGGGCCAGGCCGAGAATCGTTCGAGAATCCGCAACAAGCCCCAGATCGCGACAAAGGCCGATAGCGACGCGATCAAGAGGCCGAATCCCAGGATCGACCAGCCATGCGCGTCGAGGTGCGCCTTGTGCAATTCCCATAGTTCCTTCGCGCCGGCCCCGGCGATCGCAGGCACTCCCAGCAGAAACGAAAAGCGTGCCGCTTCCGCGCGCTTGAGGTCGCGGAACAAGGCGGCGGTCAGCGTCGCGCCCGACCGCGAAACGCCGGGAATGAGCGCCCCGATCTGGGCAAGCCCAATGATCATCGCGTCTTTCAGCGTCGCGTGATCGAGCGTCCGCTTATGCCGGGAGTAGATTTCGGCGAGCGCGAGCAGCGCGGCCATGACGACGCAGGCGATGGCGATGACGGTGAGACTGCGCAAGGGCGAATGACAGGCGTTGAGGACCGGCGACAACAATAGTCCGGCGGCGACGATCGGGAGCGTGGCGAGCACAATCCACACGGCGAAACGGAAATTCCAATCCTGGAAATCGCGGCGCCGCATGGCGCGGAGCGCGCCGGACCCGATGCCGCTTACATCGGTCCAAAAATAGCTGACAACAGCGGCGAGCGCCGCGACCTGCATCGCGGCCGAAAACGCCGATCCCGGATCCTGCCAGCCGAGGAAAGCCGGGACGATCCGCATATGCGCCGTGGAGGAAATCGGCAACAGCTCGGTAATGCCTTGAACGATGCCGAGAAAACCGGCTTTGGCGTAGCCGAGCGCTATAAAGCCGGTATCGAGCCCTTCGGTGCAGGCAGTGGCCATGAGATCATCCTGGACGTTTGCGCGGCGCGGCCGCGTCTCGATCAACTTGCGCAGATTCGCCCTTAAAGATCAACGGCGCCCCCATGCGAGGGCCGGCACGAGAAGGGCGCAAACGCCTTGCGGCGGCATCCCTTCGGCGACCTCATAGGACATAAATTATTAAGTATATTCATAAATATCGTTTCCTACGTATTAACTATCTATTTCATGTAAATGAAAAATAAATTACTTAGAATCCGGTAATTATGCGCCGCGAAAACCTTCATATGAACTTGTAAATCTACTGTAATCTATTACAAACACGCGAAGTTTCCCCAATTTCGGCCAGATTCGCGTCGCCTTGCTTCGGTTG